>JAPPHZ010000046.1 GCA_028820935.1 bacterium
TACCACACCGCCATTACACAGACAGACGCGAAAGTGGTCTGTCTGCGAAACAGCTTGGTGTGTTCTGGCGGTCATCGGTGTCCCGTCGCTGTGTTCCGCTTCCTCAACGTACCGCTGCGGGTACGCCTTCGTCAGCGGGCCTTGCGAGGAACACCGCCGGCTGGCGCATAACCCGCCGCCACTCCCCAGACAGACCACTAGACTTTCCCCCGCCGTTCATGCAAGATGCCCGGCATGCGGTTCCCACAATCCAAGTCCTGCGCCCGAGGTGGCGCCTTCCGGGGGGCTCGTTCCGGCCCGGATGTCCGAAGGAGGTGATGCGCCCCCATGCGCACGTACGAGTTGATGACCATTCATAGGCCCGAGTTGGCCGAGGCCGATGCCAGGCGTGAGTCACAGGTTCTCAAGAACTTCCTCCACGAGGCTGATGCGTCGGTCGTGGAGATCGACTTCTGGGGCAAGCGGCGGTTCGCCTACGAGATCGACAAGATCCGGGAGGGCTACTACACGGTGGTCACCTTCGAGGGTGAGCCCCACCATGTCGCCGCCCTGGACCGCGCTCTCTCCCTTTCCGACGCGGTGATGCGGCACAAGATCATCCGGCCCGGTGCTCGTCCCGGTCGGACGAAGACCACCAAACGGTCTTCGGATCAGCCTGCCACGGACTCATCCGGTGCATGAGAGAGTGTCACAGGGCCTTGATGTAATGGGTAGGAACCGAGTGAGCAGCACACAGATAGGACTGGCATGCCCGACAACACAGTAACCATCGTAGGCAACCTGACCCAGGACCCCGAGATGAGGTACACGCCCAACGGGGTGGCCATGGTCAAGATCACCGTCGCCGTGAACCGCCGTCGCTTCAACCGCGACACCAACACGTGGGAGGATGGCGACGCGAGCTTCTTCAACGGCACGTGCTGGCGCGATCTGGCCGAGAACGTCTCCGAGTCGTTGCGCAAGGGCACCCGGGTGATGGTCACGGGTCGGCTCGAACAGCGCTCCTGGGAGACCCAGGAGGGTGACCGGCGCTCCGTGGTCGAGATACAGGTCGAAGAGATCGGTCCCAGCCTCAAGTGGGCCACCGCCTCGGTGACCCGCATTCCGAGAGGCGGTGGCTGGAGCGGCGGCGGCCGGCAAGGCAACGTGCCCCCTGCCCCCGTGGCCCGGAACAACCCGCCGCCTGATGAAGCACCCTTCTGACAAGGAGTTATGACTCATGGCGAGACGAATCCCGAACCGCCGGCGGCGGCGGCCCAGAGGCCCGAAGACGATCCGCAAGCGGGTCTGTCCGGGCTGCGGGCAGATGAAGTGCGACAACACCAAGGTGCCCTACGTCGACTACAAGGACCTGGACACCCTGGGCCGGTTCATCTCCGAGCGCGGCAAGATCCGTTCCCGGCGGGTGACCGGCGCCTGCGCCCAGTACCAGCGGCGGGTGGCGATCGCCATCAAGAACGCTCGCGAGATGGCCTTGTTGCCGTACACGAAGAGCCCCCGATGAGGCTGGTGCTCAAGACCGATGTGGCCGGTCTGGGAGTGAAGGGCGACATCGTGGAGGTGGCCACCGGCTACGGACGCAACTACCTCCTGCCCCAGGGTCTGGCCGCCAATGCCACCACCGGCATGATCCGGCAGATCCAGGAGGCCGCGCGGGTCCGCCGGGAGGCTCGCCGTCGCGAGCTGGAAGCCGCCGAGAACATCCGCTCGCACTTGGCCGAGACCCGGGTCGTGATCGCCGCCCGGGTAAATGACGAAGGCCAGCTGTTCGGGTCGATCGGGATCGCCGAGATCATCGACGCGGTGAAGAGCCTGTCATCGGTGATCCTGGAGCGTGGGATGGTCCTGCTGGCGGAGCCCATCAAGACCATCGGTTACCACGAGGTGACCATCACCCTGCATCCTGAGGTGCAGTGCGTTCTGACTCTGGATGTGATCCCGGCTCACCGGTAAGGCCGGGCGTTGTCCCGTGGGGCGGTCCGCGGGCCGGGCCAGAATCTGAAGAACGCCAAAATGAGCGACCTGGAACCCGGGCCGGCGAGCCTTCGGGTTGCCTATGCTGACTGGCGGTCGGACTCCGGTCGGACGGCGCGACTACCGGTTACCTCCCCGACCACTTCCCTCTTCCCCTGTGACCTTCCCGCACGTCGCCGCGTAGCCGGGGGACCGCGCGGTGGGGAATGTCACACCCTCGCGCCATCCTGGTAGTGACGATGTAGGACAGAGGGAGGGCGCAGTATGAGCCGGGCCATCTTCCCCGCAGGGGCAACGCCGTGACGGTGGCCGAGCGGGTCCCGGACCCGGTTGCCTTCACCCAGGCCATGGCTCCGCCCCACAGTGGCGAAGCGGAGGAGTCGGTGCTGGGCGCGGTTCTCCGGTCGCAATCGGCCGCCGATGAGGTGATCGGACGCCTCAAGGAGTCGGACTTCTACGTCCCGGCCTACCGGATGATCTTCGGCGCCATGGTCCGCCTCTACGACGACAACCAACCCATCGACACGCTGACGGTGGCCGACCGGCTGACCAGGATGGGCGATCTCGACAAGGTGGGCGGCGTCGGCAGGGTCGCCGTGCTCTGGGACAAGGTGCCCAGCGCCGCCAACGTGGGCTACTACACGGAGGTGGTTGCCGAACACGCCGTCCGGCGCGGGATGCTGGAGGCGACCCGCCGGATCGGTGACCTGGCCATGAACCTGGACATGGAGATCGAAACGGTCCTGGACCAGGCCGAACAGACCGTTCTGCGGGTGGCGCAGGACCGGATGGACGGCGGCCTGGAGCAGATGGGAGCCCTGCTGGAGTTGGTGCTCCAAAAGCTGGAGAAGGCGGAGCGGGGCGAGCAGGACGTCACAGGACTCCCCACCGGCCTGACGGATCTGGATCGCAAGTTGGGGGGTCTGCAACCCGGCACGCTGGTGGTGGTGGCCGGCCGTCCCGGTATGGGCAAGAGTGCCCTGGCCATGAACATCGCCAGCCACGTGGCCCTCAACCACGGGCCGGTGGCGCTGTTCAGCCTGGAGATGTCGCCGATGGAGATCGCCTACCGCTGGCTGGGATCCCACGCCCGGGTCAACTCCATGAAGCTGCGCACCGGCCTGGATCATGGCGAGTCGGCCAGGCTCTGGCCCCGGCTGGTGGCGGCCTCGGCCAGCCTGTACGGGGCGCCGCTACACGCCGACGAGGGGTCGCGCACGGTTACCGACATCCGGGCCAAGTGCCGGCGCATGAAGCGCCAGGGCGGGCTGGATCTGGTGGTGGTGGACTACATGCAGCTGATGCAGGCCCGTACGAGGGAGAACAGGCAGCAGGAGATCGCAGAGATCAGCCTCAACCTCAAGGGGCTGGCGAGAGAGCTGGAGGTGCCGGTGATTGCGGTCTCGCAGCTCAACCGCGCCCTGGAGAGCAGGGGAGACCGGCGCCCGCAGCTCGGGGACCTCCGCGAATCGGGTGCGATCGAGCAGGACGCAGATGTGGTGCTCATGATCTACCGGGACGAGTACTACAACGCGCAGTCCGACCAGAAGGGGATGGCCGACATCATCATTGCCAAGCAGAGGGCCGGTCCCACCGGTGTCGTGAAGGCCACCTTTGCCGCTGAGTACACCCGCTTCGACAACCTGCCGCACGGCTACACCAGCCGGGGGAGCTAGGCGGACGGGGCGCCGTTCAGATGTGAATCTCGATGCGGTCTCCGTCCTCGAGGGGGAACGCCTTCCCGATGCGGCGGTCGGGCCGGCCCGGCCGGATCAGCCGGGCGAACTTGAGATCGCGGGCGAAGTCCTTGTGGATCAGGGTGGCCACATCCAGCACCGTCTGGCCGCGGCGGATCGTGTAGGGCCGGTCGTCCTTTCGCTCGGAGGCAGAGACCGTGTACACCCGCACCACCCCCAAGGCGTCGAAGAGCCAGTCGCCCAGATGGCTCACCTCGCCATCCGGCACCGAGGACCTGAGGACGGGCAGGTCGAGGCCGACCAGCTCCATCAGCACCTCGATCTCCTCCTCGACCTGTTCGGTCAGGTCGGCCTTGGACGCCACCACCGCGGTGGGCAGGACCTTGGCGAACGGATCGTCGGGATCCGGCGGCGTCCCCGCGCCGCTCGGCCACTCCCCGGTCAGGAAGACCCTGCGCTCCTCCAGCAACCCCACCAATTCCTCCACGGCCGCCACGCAACCCGGATCCGCCACGTCGACTACCAGCAGCGCGCCGTCCGCGGGCTGCAGGGCATTCCCGATCCAGGGCAGCGGGTGCTCGGCGGTGATCGGCGGGAGGTCGATCAACTGGATCCCGATGTCACCCACGGGCGCCATGCCGGGCTGGGGGTGATGGGTGGTGAAGGGGTACGCCCCGACGGCGGCGCCGGATCCCGTGAGGGCGTGGTGGAGCGAGGACTTGCCGCTGTTGGGAGGACCGAGGAGGACGATCTGGCCCGCCCCTTCCGGCCGGACGGTGTAGACCGGCCCGGCCCGTGCACCTGTCTTCTTGGGAGCGGCCAGCTCCTCGGTCAACTCCTTGATCTTGGTCTTGATCCCGGCCTGGAGGTGTTCGGTCCCCTTGTGCTTCGGGATGGTGCGCAGCATCTCCCGGAGGGCGGTAAGGCGATCCCGCGACTCGCGGGCGGCCTTGTAGTCGGCTTCGGCCTTCTTGTACTCGGGGGAGACGTTGGTGGGCATTGCCTCACAATGATGGCGCAACGGCGGCGGGAAACGCCGATCCGGCGGGGGTAATCTCGCGAGGAGGGTGCTGAACGAGACGGGGATGGGTTGGCCCGCGACGTCTTGACCTGGGATTTCGTTTCCGATTAGCCGCCAACTGGACATTTTTCAGTACCCTCCGAGGCCATGTTCGAAGAGCTCGCCGATGGCGTCTTCCGGCGTCCCTATCCCTTCCTGCGGATCAACATCGGGGTTGTGATCGGCGCCGAGGGCGTCCTGCTGGTCGACACCCGCGAGAGCGAGGATGCCGCACGCGAACTGTCCGGCGAGCTGCGCACGCTGACGGCCAAGCCGGTGAGGTGGGTGGTCAACACCCACTGGCACTGGGACCACGTGTTCGGGAACGCCCTCTTCCCCGGCGCGGCCATCTGGGGACACCGGTCCTGCCGGCGGATGCTCGTGGGGAATACGGAACCCCATTTCGACGATGCCCGGCGCTGGGTGCCCAGGGAGCGGAGAGACGAGATCGAGCGGGTGAGGGTGGTGCCGCCGCAGCACACCTTCGAGGCGGTGACCGCCATCGACATCGGTGGGCACCGGGTCGAGGCCACGTACCACGGGCGCGGCCACACCGACGCGGATGTGGTGGTCCGCTGCGGCGGCGTGACCTTCATGGGGGATCTGGTGGAACAGGGCAAGAGCCCCGAAATGGGCGATTCCTACCCCCTGGAGTGGCCCGCCACGCTGGCCGCGGCGCGCCCCGGAGTGGGGCCAACGGTGGTGCCCGGCCACGGTGACCTGCTCTCTCCGACCGATGTGGACGTCCAGGCGGAGCGGCTCGAGAGGGTGGCCGCGCTGTTACGCCAGGTGCTCTACGAGGGGCGTCCGGCGGAGGAAGCGGTCCGGCGAGGACCCATCCCCGAGCTTCACATGCGGAAGGCCCTGGCCAGGGCCCGAGCAGAGGCTCAGTAGCTACCCGGTCAGGCGGACCGTTTGGCGGACCGGCCGGACTCGATGGTGATCCCGCCGAAGAGGCAGGTTCCGGTGATGGTGAGCGTCGGGCCGGTCCTGGGTGAGGTCTCGCTTCGCTGATCGTTGACTCCGCCGAAAATGTTGGTGGTGCGGAGGTCGACCACCCAGTCGTCGGGCACCACGAAGATGACCCCTCCGAACACCGCGGAGACGTCCACCCTGGGCGAGCTGATCGCCAGCCCGGCATCGACCAGGTCGATCTTGGCGGACCCGAATATGGCGCTGACCGTTCCTCCGGAGAACATCCGGCTGGTGATCCGCTGCTCGGTCGTTCCGAACCCGCAGGACACGTTCACATCGGTCGTGTCGATGGGCTCGGAGTCCCGGTCCTGCTTGCGACGCCTGGTCCGGTGCTGGCGGCCCAGCAGGATGAACCTGGCGCCCACCCATACCAGGACGAGCGGCCAGAGCCTCCACACGTCTCCGTAGTCGAAGCCCCAGATACCCAGGGAGTCCAGCAACATCAACGCGCCGAACAGGGCGACCGCAGCCCAAAACCACCGGCCCGAGCGTCGCCGGACCAGGTTGCCGAGTCCGATGACCACCAGGATCGCGGGCCACCAGTCGCTGAACGTGTAGCTCCAGTCGGTGAGGTTCTCGATGAGCAACAACGCGCCGATCACCACGAGCAGGAGCCCGGTCACTATCCGGGAGCTTCGCTTGCCTTCCATCATGCCTCGCCTTTCATCGTTGCCGGGCACCGGGTCGACCGGTGGACCTGGCCTGCGTCGCCTAGTCGGGGACCGGCCAGAGCCATGCCGCCCCCAGGACGCCCCCGGAGTCGCCGTGCCGGTTCCTTGCCAGGCGGGTGGCCACGCCATCGGAGAATATCCACTTTCCCCACCTTTGCGGCACCTCCTCGTACAGTTGATCCACGTTCGACAAGCCGCCGCCCAGGACCACGACCTCGGGATCGAGGACGTTGATCACTACCGCCAGGGCCCTCGCCAGGCGAGTGGCGTAGTGATCGAAGACAGCGGCGGCGACCGCGTCGCCATCGATACGATCCATGACCTGCTCAGCCGTCAGTTCCATCCCGCCGGATCGCCGGTACTCACCGGCCACCGCCGGACCGGACAGGTAGACCTCCACGCAGTCGGTCCTCCCGCAGTAGCAGGCCCGCCCGTCCATCTCGGCGGGTTGGGGGTTGTGACCCCATTCCCCCGCAATGCGGTTGGGGCCGGCATGGAGGGTCCGGTCGATCACCAGGCCGCCGCCCACGCCGGTTCCCAGGATCACGCCGAACACGGTCCCGGCCCCGACGCCTGCTCCGGTGACGGCCTCGGCCAGGGCGAAGCAGTCGGCGTCGTTGGCCAGCCGCACCGGCCGTCCCAGAGCGGCTTCCAGGTCGCCATCCAGGGGTCGGTCGTTCAGCGCCACCGAGTTGGCGTTCCGCAGCAGCCCCGAGAAAGGGGAGATGGCTCCGGGCGTTCCGATCCCGACGGTGCCCTGCCCTCCGACGCGGTCCTCCACCTCGCGGATCAGCTCCACGACCGCTCGGACGGTGCCCTCGTAGTCTCCGGACGGCGTGGGAACCCGCTTCCTGACCAGCACGCGCCCGCCGGGGTCGAGCACGGCGCCCTCTATCTTGGTGCCACCCAGGTCGATCCCGACCCGGAGCCCACCCCCGCTCATGCCCGTTCTTCTCTCCTGATGAAGCCGGCGACCCGCAGCCCCAGATAGGCGAGCATCGCCCCGACCTGGAGCCAATCGCCCCAGCGGACGTAGAGGGTGGGGCCCGCCGTCCGGGCCGCGGGGACGCCGGCGGCGGTGGTGGTCTCGAAGAGCTCGGTCCGGCTCTCCACCCGCCCGTCGGCGTGGACGAAGGCGGATTTGCCGGTAACCGCGGCGTGCACCAGGTCCACTCCCAGCTCCGCCGCTCTCATCCGGCTGATGGCGATCATCTGGTCGCTGGCCGGTGTCCTGCCGAAGGATGCCTCGTTGGTCGCCAGCACCAGGAACGCCGCTCCCGCCCGCACCGCCTCCCGCTCGTAGCGGGCGTAGGCCCCTTCGTAACTGATGACGGATCCGAACCGGACTCCGTCGAGGTCGAACAGCACCTGCTCCCGGCCCCGGACCATGTCCCGGGGTACCCGGTCGAGGGCCGGCACCACCTGGAAGATGGGGCGGAGGGGCACGTACTCGCCGAACGGTACCGGGTGCCGTTTGCGGTAGGTGCCGACGATGGCGCCGCTCGGCCCGAAGACCACGTTGACGTTGTCGAAGTGACCGGGGCCCGCGTCCAGGTCTCCCCCCACCAGGAGCGTTGCGTCAAGCCGGACGGCCTCGGCGCCGATGGCCCTGGCCACATCGGGATCCCGGAGCGGGTCGGCGCTGCCTCCGGTGGAACTCTCGGGCCAGACCACCAGGTCCGGACCGGGTTCCAGAGCGCGGGTCAGCGCCAGGTGGCTCTCGTAGATGAGCCGGCGTTCGCCCAGGCACCGCGTCCCGGGGCAGGGCGAGTTCCCCTGCACGATCGTCACCGACCGCGTCTCCCCTTCAGGCACCGCCGGCCAGACGTTCCCGGCCAGCCCCAGGATCACCACACCTCCGGCTACGGCCGCCAGGACCTTCCAGGACAGGCGGCGGCGTAGCACCAGCACCACCACCGCCGCCACGGCCGCCAGCAGGACTCCCCAGCCGGTGGCTCCGATCCACTGGGCGGAGGGCCGGAGGGGCGTGGCGCCGGCCATGACGCCGATCGATCCCCAGGGAAAGCCGCCGAAGGGCCACCGCACCCGCAGGAACTCCGCCAGCGCCCCCGCTCCCGCCGTCGCCAGCACGAACGTCCAGGGGGCGGCGTCCCGGTAGCGGAATATCCCGCCGGCAGCGATGAGGAAGGCCAGGGCCTGCACCATCGCCAGGGGGTAGTAGGCGATCAGTTCCACCTCGATGAGCCAGGAGAGGATGACTGCGAAGTAGGCCAGCCCGAACAGGTAGCCGGACCACAGGGCAACCGCTCGGGTGCCGGCCGTCGCCACCAGCCAGACGAATCCCACCAGGCCCAACCAGGCGAGGGAGGTCCACTCGTACGGCGGGTAGCCGAGAGCCAGCAGGATGCCCGCCAGCAACGCGCCGACCAGCCGCAGGGTTGTCACCGTCCGTGCCACCGGCGGGATTGTACGTAGTCGTCTCGCAGCGCTTGGCAGGGCGTTCCATTACCCGGAATCGCGCGTGTCGGGCCGTAAGATGATGCCCGATCACGCACCGGATGCAACGGCGGGGCTACGCGCCCCAGCCCTCATCCGTAGCCGAGTCCAAGGAGCCCACAGTGGTCTGTCTGCGAAACAACCCGGCGTGACTCCCGGAGTTCCGGACGTCGACCTGCGGACCGACCTGGACGTGGCGATCGCCGCGGCGCGCGCCGGCGCCCGAGTGGTGCGCCGGTCGTTCGGGCGGGATATCGACCCGGACCTCAAGAGCGTGGTCGATCCGGTGACGGAGGTGGACCGGGCCGCCGAGGCGGCCATCCGGGACGTCCTGAGCGCCATGCGCCCCGAGGACGAAGTGCTGGGCGAGGAGGGGGGCGGCCAGACCGAGGCCGTAGGGCGGCGGTGGATCGTGGATCCGCTTGACGGCACCATCAACTTCCTGCACGGCCACCCGCACGTGTCCACTTCCGTGGGGCTCTGGGACGGGGACGAGCCGGTGGCGGGCGTCGTGGTCGATGTGATGCGGCAAGAGATGTTCACCGCGGCCCGCGGGCAGGGCGCCTACCTGGACGGTCGGCCCATCCGGGTCTCCTCCAAGACCAGGCTCCAGGAATGCCTGGTCGGAACCGGATTCCCCTACGACCGCCACCTGAACGGTCCGGCCTACACCGCCGCGGCGGGAGAGGTGATGAAGCGGGTGCGGGACATACGCAGGCTCGGATCGGCCGCTCTGGACTTCGCCTGGGTGGCCTGCGGGCGTTTTGACGGGTTCTGGGAGTTCGGCATCTATCCGTGGGATGTGGCGGCGGGATTGTTGCTGGTCGAGGAAGCAGGCGGGTTGACGGCCGACATGACGACGAGCCCGGCCAGGGTGGACTCCACCCACTTCATCATCGCCGGGCCCGGTATATACGAACCCCTGGTGGACCTGATCCGCTCGGTTGCCCCACCCCATGTTCGGGCCGGTACTTGAGCGGCCGGACCGGGCTGGTTCCCTCCCGGTGACGGCCGGCGATGCCATCGCGGCGTTCTGGCGGGGATGGCCTCTGCTGCGGGACTTGCTGGAACAGGAACTGGCCCAGGGCGAGTACGGGGACGGCACCGAGCAGCTGACGGACCTCACCGAGGCGATCGATCCCGGACTCGAGTGGGATCTGCTGCCGGGACTCGAAGCCCGGCACGCGCTCTGTCTGAGCGCCGCCTCGGACCCCGCTCTGCGACCCCTCACCGAGCAGTGGGTTCGGGCTGCGCCCGAACCTGATGGCGCTTGGGAGTACCACCCGGCGCGGGTCTCCGTCCCGCCGGTCGCGCTCGCGGTGGGGAACCTCCGCATACATCCGCGCGATGTCCTGGTGGTGATCGAGCCCGACCAGAGCCGCGAGGAGTTGAACCTGACGGTCGGCCATCCCGACTTCGGCGGCTTGGATGAAGTCCTGCAGCTCCAGGTGGTGTTCCGTCTCCTGGACGACCTCCTGGGCGAGGACCTCATGGAGAGCTGGGTCGGGTCGGTGGATGTGGTCCCCCATCCGCTTTCCTGGGGGGTGCCGCTACTCGATCTGGCGGACGAGATCGATCGCCACTCGGGCGTGGCCACGGGTCAGAGGTGGGAGTTCATCGAGGAGGAGGACGAGGATCTGGGGGACAGCCGGCTCTTCATCAACCGGGCCCTCAAGAGGCTCGACCACCTGGACCTGGACTTCGTGGTGACGGTCAGCATCGAGGTGCAGTCGTTCGATCCGGTGCTGGTCAGGGAGGTGGAGAAGGACCTGGCCGAGTCCCTGGGCACCGAGGGCGTGATCTACGCCCATAGAGCCTTCGATGACTTCACCGTGCTCTACGCCTACGTGGGGGAGGGAGTGGCCGACGACGTCCGGCGGCTGGCCGACCGCTGGTCTCCTCAGGTCTACGAGGTGATGGTCGAGCCCGATCCCGCGTGGGACACCTACGAGGACATGCGCTAGTGACGGACCACTCGTAAAGATGCTCTTCGACTACACGTCCGTAACCACCGAGTCGGTAGCCACCGCAGTCGAGACGGCCATCGCCCGCGGTGAGGAGCTGGTCGAAGAGATACTCTCGGCGCAGGGTCCGCGCACGTTCGCGAACACCCTGCGGCCCTTCGAGGAGGTGGCTCGCCTTGGCGCCGTCGCGTACGGCAGGGGACCCTTCCTGGGCCAGGTGGCCACGGACGAGACGGTCCGGACGGCCGCCCGGGAGGGCGAGGAGCGCCTGGAGAAGTGGGGCCTCGACCTGATCTCGCGGCGCGATCTGTACCGGGCCATCCGTGACTACGCGGGCACCGAAGACGCCAAGGCTCTGGCAGGCGAGCAGGCTCGAGCCCTCGATCACGCCTTGCGCGACTTCCGCATGGCCGGTCACGAACTGAGCGAGGAGGACCGGTCCCGGGTACGGGAGCTGCTCACCCGCCTGGTCAGCTGCCAGGTCGCCTTCTCCGCCGCCCTGGCCGAGTACGAGGACCACATCGAGGTCACCGAGGACGACCTCGACGGCATGCCCGACTCGTACGTGGCGCGGCTGGCGCCGGGAGAGTCCGAGGGTTCCTACCGCATCACGATGGCCTATCCGGATGTGATCCCGTTCATGGAGAACTCCCCGCGCCGCGACCTGAGGCAGGCGCTGGCCCACAAGTTCGGCAACCGCGCCAGGGAGGCGAACACGCCGGTACTGGAAGAAGCCCTGGAGATCCGGGCCCGGCTGGCCTCCATCTTCGGCGCGGGTTCCTGGGCGCACCACAGCATGGTGAAGAAGATGGCCCGCCGGCCCGAGGCGGTGACCGACTTCTACGGGTCGATTCTCGGCCGCCTGACCGAGGCGGGCCTCCGGGAGCGGGCCGCCATGGAGCGGCTGCTGGAGGCCGGGGGCGATGAGCTGCCGGTCCAGCCCTGGGACCGCGCCTACTGCCACACCGAGCAGATGAAGCGGGACTACGGGGTGGACCCTCTCGAGGTGGCCGCCTACTTCCCCCTGGACCGGGTGATCGAAGGGATGTTCGAGATCACCCAGCGGGTGTTCGGTCTCACCTACCGGCAGGTCGATGCGCCGGTCTGGCACGAGGAGGTGCTGGCGTACCGGATCACCGATACGGCCTCGGGCGAGCTGGTGGCCCACTTCTACATGGACCTGCATCCCCGCGACGGCAAGTTCGGACATGCCGCCGCCTTCCCGCTGGCGCCCGGCGGGAAGGACATCGAGGGCCGCCTCCGCCGGCCGGTGAGCGCCATGGTGGCCAACCTGACCCGTCCCACTCCCGACACCCCCTCGTTGCTGCTGCACGACGAGGTGGTCACGCTGTTCCACGAGTTCGGACACATCCTCCACATGTCGCTCTCACGCGCCGAGCTGGCGCGGTTCAGCGGCGCCCGGACCGAATGGGACTTCGTGGAGGCGCCGTCCCAGATCATGGAGAACTGGTGCTGGATTCCCGACGTGCTCCGGACCTTCGCCCGCCACCACGCCACCGGGGAACCGATCCCGCCGGAGTTGGTGGTCCGTCTGACCGACGCCCGGAACCTGAACGTCGCCCTCTTCAACCTGCGCCAGGTGATGCTCGGCCAGATGGACATGGACCTCCACACCACCCTCGAACCGGTCGATCTGGAGGCCGTGTTACGCAGCCGGGCCCGGACGGGACTCCTCCCGCACCACGAGGGCACCTTCATGCTCTCCTCTTTCGGCCACCTGCTGGGCGGGTACGACGCCGGCTACTACGGATACCTGTGGGCGGAGGTGTTCGGCCAGGACATGTTCAGCCGCTTCGCCGAGGAGGGGGTGCTCTCCACCGAGGTGGGGATGGCCTACCGCCGCAAGGTGCTGGAGCCCGGCGGGACCAGGGACGCCATCGACCTGTTGCGGGACTTCCTCGGGCGGGAGCCCCGCAGCGATGCCTTCTTCCGCAAGCTGGGCCTCGAGGGCTGAGCCTCCGGCAGGAAACCCAGCCCTCCTCTGGTTCTCAGGCCTCGGTCAGGATGTGGCCTCGGACCCGGGGGAAGCGGACGGGAGCGTGGGCGTTGCAGTAGTCCCGGCGGTTGTAGATGGAAATCTTGGTGGAGCACCGATCCAGGCGGCAGACCCGACCGCTCTGGTACGAGCGGGACGGCCGCACCCCGCCTTGCAGACGGAGGCCGGCTAGAGCTTCAGACACGATCACTCACTTTCCTCAGTCCCCTTCTGTGCATCCCGTACAACGCCCCGGCCGGCCGCGTTGTTCCGTTTTCTTTTCCGACTTCCGGAGACCCCACCCCTGTTCCGGATGCGCAAGCAATCCGGCCGTCATGTCCCGCGGCCGCTTGGTTCGCGCTGTGTTCCCGGCATGAGGATTCGGGCTACGCTGGGACCAGCGTTCCCGTCACCCCCGCTAGTCCCAGGAGACCCTCATGAGAGCAACAGACGCGGCCATTCCGGCGGATGCCACCGAGGTGGTGTTCGACGTGTCGGGGATGACCTGTGGTTCGTGTGCGGCCCGTATCGAGGAGGTGCTGGTTGATCAGGTCGGTGTGGAGGGAGCGGCGGTGGATGTCGCTTCGAACCGGGCCACGGTCGTGCTGGCCGCGCCGGGGACGGTTGACGGCCTGACCGCGGCGGTGGAGAGGATCGGCTACGGCCTAACACGCGTCCCCTCCGGGAGACCCGAGTGACCGCAACCGACGTAGCTGTTGCCGCGGATGCCACCGAGGTGGTGTTCGACGTGTCGGGGATGACCTGTGGTTCGTGTGCGGCCCGTATCGAGGAGGTGCTGGTTGATCAGGTCGGTGTGGAGGGAGCGGCGGTGGATGTCGCTTCGAACCGGGCCATGGTCACGCTGGCCGCGCCGGGGACGGTTGACGGCCTGACCGCGGCGGTGGAGGAGATCGGCTACGGCCTGGCGCCCGTTCCCGCCAGGGAAGAGACCCGAGACGTCGAGCGCGAGGATGCGCTGGAGCGGCGGATCGGGTGGCGGCGCTTCGTGGTGGCGGCGGCGCTGGCCCTTCCCACCATCGTCCTGGCCATGGCGGGTGTCGATGCCGTCTGGTCGGATTGGCTCCAGGGTCTTCTTGCCTCCGGAGCGGTTCTCTGGGCGGGGCGCACCTTCCATGTGGTGGCGTGGAAGCGGCTCCGCCATGGCGCGGCCAGCATGGACACGCTCATCAGCCTGGGCACCCTGGCCGCCTGGGGGTACTCGGCATGGGCGCTCGTTACCGGGGGAGCGCTCTTCTTCGAGACCGGCGCCGCCATCGTGATGTTCGTGCTGCTCGGCCGTTACCTGGAGGCGCGCGCCAAGGGCCGGGCCTCCCAGGCCGTCTCCCGGCTCCTGGAGCTTCGGGGCAACGACGCCAGGGTGCTGCGCGGCGGATCCTGGGTCACCGTACCCATCGAGGAGGTAGTGGTGGGGGACCGGGTCGAGGTGGTACCCGGAGGACGGGTTCCGGTCGACGGAACGGTGGTCGAGGGGGCCGGCGAGGTCGACGAGTCGATGCTGACCGGAGAGCCCATGCCGGTGGCGCGCCGGCCGG
Organism: bacterium; assembly: GCA_028820935.1. Taxonomy (NCBI): domain Bacteria; species bacterium. The sequence goes on from JAPPHZ010000046.1 coordinate 14,348, forward strand.
GAGACCGGGTGGTGGGGGGAACGGTCAACCAGACGGGACGCCTGGTCATCGAGGTCACCGAGGTGGGCGAGGACACCGTTCTGGCCGAGGTGGTACGGATAGTCGAACGGTCCCGGGCCACCAAGGCGCCGATCCAGCGCCTGGCGGATCGGGTGTCGGGCGTCTTCGTCCCGGCGGTGGTGGTGGTGGCGGCGGCCACGCTGGTGGGTTGGCTGGCCGCGACCGGAGACTGGGCCGACGCCCTGCGCAACGGGGTGGCGGTGCTGATCATCGCCTGCCCCTGCGCGCTCGGCCTGGCAACGCCCACGGCTATCGCGGTCGGGGCGGGACGGGGCGCCGAGCTCGGGGTGATCTTCCGCTCGGCCGAGGTGTTCGAGCGGATGGAGAAGCTGGAACGGGTAGCGCTCGACAAGACCGGCACGCTGACCACGGGGCAGATGACCCTCCACTCGGTGGAGTCCGACCATCCTGACTTCCTGGCGCGTGTGGCGGGCGTGGAGGCTGGCACCGGGCATCCGTTGGGCCGGGCGGTGGAGGCCGGAGCGATCGAGCGAGGTGTCCAGCCCGCGGAGGCAGCCGACGTCAGCGTGTTTCCCGGTTTGGGAGCGGAGGGCACCGTCGACGGCACGGTCGTGACGGTGGGGACGTCCGATCTGATGGAGAGCCGCGGGATGGCGGTGGGCACCCGCTGGACCGAGGTGCTGGACCGGGCCGGAGGCCGGGGCCGGACCGCCTTCCTGGCCGGCTGGGACGGCGCCGTCCACGGGGTGATGACGGTCAGCGACACCCCCCGATCGTCATCGGCCGACGCCATCGCCGCTTTGAACGAGCGGCAGATCACGACAGCCATGCTCACCGGGGACGCTGCCACCGCCGCCCGCGTGGTGGCGGACCAACTGGGCATCGCTGAGGTGCATGCCCGTCTATCGCCCCAGCAGAAAGCGGGCCTCATCGAGTCCTGGCAGGAATCCGGCCAGTCAGTGGCGTTCGTCGGGGACGGGGTCAACGACGCTCCGGCGCTGGCGACGGCGTCAGTCGGGATGGGGATCGGCACCGGCAGCGACCTGGCTATCGAGACCGCCGACGTGAGCCTGATGTCGGGCAATCCGGCGCTGGCGGTGACCGCCATCGACCTGGCCCGACGCATCCTGCGCGGCATCCGGCAGAACCTCTGGTGGGCCTTCGCCTACAACGTGGCGGCCATCCCCCTGGCTGCCGCCGGGCTGCTCGACCCGATGGTCGCCTCCGTCGCCATGGCGCTGTCGAGCGTCTCCGTGGTGGCCAACAGTCTCCGCATGAGGAACTGGTCCCCCGCTTCCGCTTCGTGACTCCCCTCGCTACGATTCCTTAGCGTGGGGACCGATGTCGAGTGGCTTGAGGAGCGTTCGCTACGTGATCCGGTAGCGGTGCTGGCCTTCGAGGGCTGGAATGACGCCTCCGACGCCGCCACCCGGGTGCTCTACTACCTCATGGAGCACCACGACGTCACTCCGTTGGCCCGGCTCGATCTCGAGGACTACATCAGCTACCAGGAGTCCCGGCCGCTGGTCACGCTGGAGGGGCGGGTACGGAGCATTCGCTGGCCCACGGTCGGCTTCTTCGGCCTCGCCTTACCCGACCACTCCCATGACCTGGTGCTGATCCTCGGAGAGGAGCCGCACCTGCGGTGGCGCCGGTTCTGCCTTGACGTCGCTTCCGTGCTCCGGCAGTTGGGAGTCCACCAGGCCGTGGCCCTCGGAGCGTTCGTCGGCGAGATCGCCCACACGCTCCCGGTGCCGATCTTCGGGAGCTCCTCGGATCCCAACTTCGCCGACCGGTTCGGATTGCACGCCTCCGCCTACGAAGGGCCGACCGGCATCACCGGGGTCATCACCAAGGCACTCGAGGACGAGGGCATCGAGGCGGCGAGCATGTGGGCCGGTATACCCCATTACCTGGCGGCCAACCCCAGCCCTACCGGGACCCGGGCGCTCCTGTACGCGCTCGGCGACGTGATCGGCCAACGCTTCGACGTCACGGAGCTGGACGAGGAGGTGGCCGACTACGAGGCGCGGGTGCAGGAGGCGATCGCCGGTTCCAGCGAGCTGGTCGGATACGTCCGGGGCCTGGAGGCGGAGAGCGAGAAGCGCGCCATATCGCTGACCAGTAGCCGCCGGTTGGTGGAGGAGATCGAGCGCTTCCTGCGCAACCCCAACTAGTTGGTAGTTGGTAACCGGAGGTAGCGTTGGATCGCATCCGTATACGGTCTCGGTACCTACCGTTCCGGTTTGCGGCCAACCCGTCCAACGACAACAATCGGTGCCTGGATCGAAACAAGGATGTGCATTGGGCTCGCTGGTTAAGAAGCGCCGCAAGAAAATGAGCAAGCACAAGTATCGCAAGCGGATCAAGGCTAACCGCCACAAGAAGAAGCAGTAGGTCCGCTTCAGGGGGTACTTGCGGGGCGAGGACGTGCTGCCCGCCCGGCCGGGCGGTGTGTCTTAGCGCCCCGAATTCCCAAGTCGGTTCGTGCCCGTAGAGGCCGTGCCCGGCGCATACGGCGGTCCGTCCGAAGGGGGACGAGCGGGAGCGCTCGAGTGTGTCACACCCCCGCTATACGTTGCCTGTCGCCAAGCACTTACACCGGTCTGAAGGCTTTCATCGATCGATTCGACCGGCCCGGAGGGAACAAACAAGGCTTCATGGAGCGAACCGCCATGCCACCCGGCAACCGCCCGGGCATGCCCGACCACGCTCCAAAGCCAGGACAGGTGGTGGCGGGGGAGGGCCCGGTGCGGAGCACCGATTTGCCGGCGCGATTTTCGCGACTTTCCCCACACGGGACTCGGGAGGCGGTTGGACGATTCCCCGGCCGGCCGAGGCTCGAACCTATCCGGCGCCCTTGATGTCCGGCACCAGCACCATCGCCTTGCCCTCCCCGCGCAGAGCGTCCGCCAGGGCGTCCTGCACCGTGGACACGTGGTCTCGCCGCGCCAGGCTGAGGATGGAGGGGCCGGCGCCGGACAGGCAGGCGTACACGGCCCCCGCATCGAGGGCGACATCCATCAGCCAGGCCGTTTTCGGATAGCTGGCGAGGCGGGGCGTCTCGTGGATCTCGTCGCCGCGGGCATTGTCGAGTATCTCCTCCGAACCGGTCCGCAGACCCTCGATCAGCGCGGTGAGCCGTCCGAGGGTACGAACAGCCACGTCGAGCGGGACGCAGTCCGGCACCACCTTGCGGGAGTCACTGGTCCGGATCTCGAAGTCGGGAACCACCAGCACCGGCACCAGGTCGGGCGACAGCGAGTGGTGCACCACCCATCCTTCGGCCACCGACACCAACCCCCCGTAGACGGCTGCGGCGGCGTTGTCGGGGTGGCCCTCCAGGTACTTGACGTACTGGAACAGCTCGTCGTGGCTCGGGTCCTTGCCGTTGGCGCGCAGGGCGGCCAGGGTGCCGGCGGTGAAGGCGGCCGCGCTCGATCCCAGGCCGCTGCACAGGGGAACGTGGTTGGCGATCTCCATCCGGAGCGGCCGGTCGCTCACGGCACGAGCCGCCGCCAGGACGGCGTCGTTGTCCTCATCGCCCAGGTAGGGCTCTGGTCCCACGTGGCGGGAGGACCACGAGCCGGCGACCTCGGCAGTCACCCGGCACCGCAGGTCGAGCGCCAGGGCCATGGTGTCGAAGCCCGGCCCGAGGTTGGCAGAGGACGCAGGGGCGGAGGCGGTGCTCATGAGCCGATGTCGGTTTCCACGAAGATGTTCCGCGCCGTCGGCAATGCGATCCGGATGGCACTCTCGACATCCTCGATGGTCTCGTGGACCTCCTTGCCGGAAAGGCCTTCCACCAACTCGACATCCAGGTTGACCAGGATGTCCTCGGGGCCCATGTGCATGGTGAGCAGGCGATCCACGCCGGTGACGTTGGCGTGGGCCAGCACGCGCGCCCGGATGGTGGCTCGGTCCCGGCGTCCGGCCGCTTCCCCGATCAGCAGTCCCTTGATCTCGAAGGCCAGGAAGAACGCCACGCAGGCCAGTAGCACCCCGATCAGAATCGACGCGAGGGCGTCCCAGGTGGGGTTGCCGGTGAGATGGGAGGCCACCACGCCCGCCAGCGCGACGGTCAGCCCACCGACGGCGGCGCTGTCCTCGAACAGGACGACCAGCAGCGGCGCGTCCTTGGTGTCGCGCAGGGTGCGCCAGAGGGCACGAGAGCCTCGGGCCCGGTTGAACTCACGCACCGCCACAGCCCACGGAACGGCCTCAATGAGGATCGCTCCCGAGAGCACGGCCACCGAGACACCGAAGCTCTCCACCGCATGGGGATGCCGGAGGGCGTTGACACCGTGCTGGATGGAGAACACCGATCCTCCTACGAACAGCATGACCGCCACCATGAAGCTCCAGAAGTAGACCTCCTTGCCCCTCCCGAACGGATGGCGGTGCCCGCCGGCGCGCTTGGAGACCGTGATGCCCCACAGCAGCATGGCCTGGTTGCCGGAATCGGCCACCGAGTGGATCGCCTCGGCCAGCATCGCCGCCGATCCGGTGATGGCCGCGGCTATGAACTTGGCTACCGCGATGGCCGAGTTGGCGACCAGCGCGGCGATCACAGCGAGACGGGAGCCTTGGGAAGCCATTCGGGTGCCAGTGTACGAGGTCGTGGGTTCCTCAGCACAGCAGCAGGGCTACGGTAAGCGGGTTATGGCGGACATTCTCGGGTTGGACGCCCTGCTGGGGCAGATGATGACCGCGCTGGGTCTGGCGATGGTGGCCGGGAACGGCTTCGCCATGTGGAAACACGCCCGTGGTGAGGGTCCCGAAGGCGCCAAGGGCGCCTACCGGCCGGGGCGGGTTCGCTTCCTCCTGGGGGTCGGTCTGGTGATCAGCATCTGGGGCCTGGCCGGGTGGGTGATCTGATCCGACGGCTCGCCAGACCGGTCCAACGCATGTGGCACCCCGCCACGTGGACCACTACCATCGCGCCGGGCTGGTGGGTGTAGCTCACCGGCGGGTGTAGTTCAGTGGTAGAACATCAGCTTCCCAAGCTGAGAACGGGGGTTCGATTCCCCTCACCCGCTCCCTTCCCCTGGCGCGCTCGCTTCCCCTGGCGCGCTGATTCCACCTCTCCGCAACCTGGAGCAGAGCAGTGATACTTTCGGACCGGGACATCAAGGCCGCAATCGAGGCGGAACGCATCGGGATCGATCCCTACGATCCCGATAACGTCCAGCCCTCTTCCATCGACCTGCGGGTGGATCGCTTCTTCCGGGTGTTCGAGAACCACCTCTACCCGTATATCGATCCCAAGACGGCCCAGCCCGACCTCACCCAGGAGAAGGCGGTCAGCCCTGACGGCCGCTTCATCCTCCACCCCGGCAAGTTCGTGCTCGGGGCGACCCTCGAGCGGATCCATCTGGCTGACGACCTCGTGGCCCGGCTCGAGGGCAAATCCAGCCTGGGCCGGATCGGCCTGCTGATCCACTCCACCGCCGGGTTCGTGGATCCCGGCTTCAACGGTTACCTGACGCTCGAGCTGGCCAACGTGGCCAACCTGCCGATCGCCATCTATCCCGGCATGCTGATCGGCCAGATCAGCTTCTACGAGCTCTCCAGCCCGGCGGAGCACCCCTACGGCTCGCTGTGGGCGGGGTCAAAGTACCAGGGCCAGCGCGGCCCCACCGCCTCCCGGGTCCACGAGAACTTCCGCCAGGGGTGACGATCAGAGCAGGGTCTCCGGCTGGTACGTAGCGGCGTCCGGATGGGCGTCGACCACCTCCGCGACCGCCCTCGCAACGCCGTCGACCTGGGAGCCCGCCCGTCCCGCCAGGCCGGTGGCGGTGGCCGCCTCCCGGATCCGCGACGCGTCCAGGGGAAAGGCCGGATCGTCGCCGAGCGTTGCCCAGAGGTCGTGGTCGCCCCCGTCCCGCCGGGCGGTGGCCGCCCGTAGACCGTGGGACTGGATGACCCGGTGGGCCTGCTCGCGGCCCATCCCCGCCGCCACCGCCGCCAGCAGGACCCGGGTCGTGGAGAGGAACGGCAGCTCGGCAGCCAGTTCCTCCTCCACCCGCCCTGGAAACACCGCCATGTCCCGGACCACGTGCAGGGTGGCCTCCATCAACCCGTCGGCGGCGAAGAAGGAGTCGGGGAGCATCACCCGGCGGACCACGGAGTCGCTGACATCACCCTCGTTCCACTGGTGCCCTGACAGGCCCGAGGCCATGGCGAGGTAGCCGCCCAGGACCACGGCCAGCCCGTTGATCCGCTCGCAGGTCCGCATGTTCGTCTTGTGGGGCATGGCCGATGATCCCACCTGGCCGGACCGGAAACCCTCGGAGACCAGGTCGGCGCCGGCCATCAGCCGGAGGGTGGTGGCCAGGCTGGAGGGGCCCGCCGCCAGTTGGGCCAGCGCGGACACCACCTCCAGGTCGAGCGATCTGGGATAGACCTGTCCCACGGAGATCAGGCGCCGGGAGAACCCCCGTCCATCCGCCACCCTCTCCTCGAACCGGTCCACCGCCTCCTCGTCACCACCGAACAGGTCCAGGAGGTCCTGCTGGGTCCCCACCGGGCCTTTGATTCCTCTCAGCGGATAGCCGGCGATCAGGGTCTCGAGCCGCCGGTAGGCGGCCAGGGTCTCCTCGGCGGCGGAGGCAAGACGTTTCCCCACGGTGGTGGGCTGAGCCGGCACGTTGTGGCTGCGGCCCACCACGACCGTTGTCCGGTACTCGACCGCCCGGCCCGCCAGGGCTGCCAGCACCGCCACGGTCTTGTCCCGCAGCGTCTCGAGCGACCGCCGGACCACCATCTGCTCGACGTTCTCGGTGACATCCCGGGAGGTGAGTCCCTTGTGGATATGCTCGTGGCCCGCCAGCGCGCAGAACTCCCCGATGCGGGCCGCCAGATCGTGGCGGGTGACTTCCTCCCTGGACCGGATCGAGGCCAGGTCCACGTGGTGGATGACCGCCCGGTAGTCGTCGACCACTCCGTCGGGCACGGGCACACCCAGCTCGATCTGGGCCTCGAGGACCGCTACCCAGAGCTCCCGCTCCATGACCACCCGGCCCACCGGGGACCAGAGGCGACGGATCTCGCTGCCGGCGTAGCGGGAGGCCAGGACGTTGGGATTCTCGGACTGTCCGGGGGGATCCGTCGGGATCGGCGCCATGGCGGTTCGCTCAGGTTTCCTTCTCGGATGGGTCCCATTCCACGCCGGCCAGGCGGGCCAGCGCCAGGATCAGGGACTGCGTTCCCTTCCGTCCCAGCCCCTGGGCCTGGAGCGAGACGTAGAGCTCGTGGGCCAGGGCCAGTCCGGGCGCCGGGAGCTTCATGGAGGCGGCCTCCCTCAGGGCGATCCCCATGTCCTTGACGAAGTGATCGACGAAGAATCCCGGCTCGAAGTCGCCCCCGAGCATCCGGGGACCGTAATTCGACAGCGACCACGATCCGGCCGCCCCGCCGCTGACCGACCCCATCACCGTGTCGAGGTCGAGCCCGGCCTGCTGGCCGTAGAGCAACGCCTCGGACAACCCGATCATGCCGGTGGCGATCAGGATCTGGTTCACCGCCTTGGTGTGCTGGCCGGCGCCGGGCCCGCCCTGGCGGACGATGGTCTTGCCCATGGTCTCGAACACCGGCCGCACCTGCTCCACAGGGTCCGGGTCGCCGCCGATCATGATCGACAATGTGCCGTTGCGGGCGCCGATGTCACCCCCGCTCACCGGGGCGTCGATGGCCTCCACACCCCGTTCGGCGCACGTGCCGGCGATCTCGATGGCGAGGGCGGGCTCGGAGGTGGTCATGTCCACCAGCACGTCGCCGACCGAGGCGCCTTCCAGCAGGCCGCCCGGGCCGAGGAACACCTCGCGGACATCCTCGGGGAAACCCACGATGGCGAAGGACATGTCCGAAGCCGCGGCCACCTCGGCGGGGGTGGCGGCCCAGGTGGCGCCGCGGGCGATGAGGGTCGCGGCCCTGGCTTTGGTGCGGGTGGTCACCGTCACCGGATATCCGGCGTCGAGGACGTGCCCGCACATGGAGACGCCCATCACTCCGGTTCCGACCCAGCCGATCGCAGGCTTGTCAGTCACGTTCCGCTCCTTTCGATGACCAGCTTGCCCTGATGATCCCCGGCCTTCATCCGGCCCAGAGCCTCCGGCAGATGCTCGAACGGGTAGACGCTGTCCACTAGAACCGGCAGATCGCCGCCGGCCACCCACTCCGACACCCGGGCGAAGTCCTCGTGGTCGAACATGGTGGAGCCGATGATCTCCAGGTGGCGGAAGAAGAGTGGCGGGACGCTGACCTCCACCTTGGGGCCGCTGGTGGATCCGCAGGTCACCAGCCGGCCGCCCGGCGCCAACGACCGCATTGACTGGCTCCAGGTGGCGGGTCCGACGTTCTCGAACACCACCTCGGCCTGCCGTCCCGCAGCCTGCCTGAGCTCCTTGGAGAAGTCGCCTCCGGAGGCGAACCCGCCCGCCGCGCCGAGCTGGACGGCCCGTTCGATCTTGGCGGGGCTACGAGAGGTGACGTAGACCTCGGCGCCCATCAGCCGGCCGATCATCAGCCCGGCCGAGCTGACCCCCCCGCCGACTCCCACCACCAGCATCAGGTCCCCGTCGCAGAGGCGGGCCCGGCGCAGCATCCGGTAGGCGGTGGAGTAGGCCAGACCGTAGGCCGCCGCCCGGTCCCAGGGGAGGTGGGCCGGCTTGGGCACGACGTTGGTGGCCGGAACCACGACGTATTCGGCCAGCGTTCCCCAAGAGTGCTCGCCCAGCACCCCCAGCTTCCCGCTGAAGGGGATGTGGCCGGTGGTGGGGGCGTAGCCGAGGCTCGGGTTGACGATCACCTCGGCGCCCGGCGCCCATCCGTCCACACCGTCTCCCACCGCGTCCACCACCCCGGCGCCATCCCCGCCTGGCACATGAGGGAAGTGCTTGGGCGCGGGCAGGCCCATCGACATCCACAGGTCGAGGCGGTTGAGCGCGGACGCCACCAGCCTCACCCTCACCTCGCCCGGCCCGGGGATGGGCGTGTCCACCTCCCCCAGGGTGTAGGAGGAAGGCCCCCGCGTGTCGTTCAGAATCCAAGCTCGCATGGGCCAAGGCTAGACCGCGCCCGGGGCGGCGTCGCCGCCTCATGCCGATCGGTCAGGTCTAGGTCCAGCCGAAGTGGTCGATGGGGCCCTCGCCGCGGCCCAGGTCCCATCCGGCGGCGCCGGTGATGGCGCGCGACACCCAGGCTCGGGCGTCGGCGATGGCCACGATCAGGTCGGCGCCGGTGGCCAGGCGGGCCGCTATGGAGGCCGAGAGGGCATCCCCGGTTCCGTGGACGTTACGCGACCGCACCCGGCGTCCCGGGAGGGCATGGGTCCGGATCCCGTCCGAGAACACGTCCAGGAGAGGCTTGTCGTCAGCCTTCCGGCCGCCGGTCACCAGGAAGGGTGTCCGGGTGGTGCGGGCGAGGTACTCCGCCGCGGCCCGCTGGTCCCGTTCGTTCTCGACGGGTCGGCCTGCCAGTAGCGCGGCCTCCCGATGGTTGGGAGTGGCCAGGCAGGCGGTCGGGATCAGGGCTTCGCGGTAGGCGGCCACGGTGGAACGATCCGCCAGCGACCTGCCGTCCCGATCCACCAGAACCGGATCGATCACCAGGTTGGGCAGCCGGGCCGCCTGCTCCGCCACCAGCCGGACCACCTCGGCCCGGCCCAGCAGACCGGTCTTGGTGGCGTCCGGCGGAAGGTCGGAAGCGACCGCTTCCAACTGCGAGGAGATCATCTCTACGGGCACTTGCTCGGCTCTGGTGACCCCCAGGGTGTTCTGCGCCGTGACGGTGGTGATCACCGTGGTGGCGAACACGCCATGAGCCGACAGCGTCTTGAGGTCGGCCTGGATCCCGGCGCCGGCCCCGGAGTCGCTGCCGCCGATCGTCATCACCGTCTTGGGGGTAGCTGTCATGTCCTCCAGCCGACCAGGGTGTCGTGGGCGGTCCGTCTCTCGCAGCCGGATCGCTGCACGATGCCGACCCCGTCCGATTCGACCGTGGTGTTCGTGCACCCGCCTGCTTCGTAGGCCTGGTAGGTCACGCGACCGCGGTCCACGGGGACGGGCTCGCCATCTAGGCCGAGCGCGGACGGCTCGCTCCACCGTACTTCAATCGGCGGGTCGTCGCACCGGGTGAAGAGTTCGGACCACACGACCGGCGATCGGAGATGGTCCCCGTCGCACAGGAGGTAGCGCACCACCACGTCCTCGCCGGTGTCGAGACCCTCGATCCTGGCCGGCCACCGGCTCGGGCCCTGGCCGCCGGGGGTGCAGGGTCCGATGGTGAGGCGGTAGCGGGCGCCCGGCTCCCACGCGAAGTCCCTGGTGTTGGGATCGAGGGGCGTGGACGGCAAGGATGAGTCCGTTCCCGGCAGGATGGCGCCATCGCAGTCGTATCCACCCCAGTTGACGGCCAGATCCCGGGGATGGCGGGGATTCCACTGGATCCCGGTGTGGGCGCCTCCTTCGTGGCGTGCCGGCGACCAGAAGGACGCCTGGATGGCGAAGAAGGCCAGGCGGCTGACCTCCGGCGGCTTCAGCACCTCCAGGATCACCGAGACCGATGCCAGGGGAACATCGGGAACATCCCACCAGACGTGGAACGAGGAGGCCCCGTTGGGGGATGGCGGCAACCCGCGCTCCCGGAGCGGACCGCTCACCTACGGCCCTGTCCTGGTGGCGGGATCACCCGGGGGCGCCGTAGTGCCTGGCCGGCGCAGGAGCTGGGACAGTTCCGGGGCCAAACGGGAGCCTCCTTACAAGGGGATGGTGGGTGGAAGGAAGGAGACAACGAGCGTTGCCCTGCTGTAGTCGCCGTCGGTTCCGACACCCAGAGCTATCGGGCCCAGCCATCGTGACAGCATCGAGAGCAATCCGTCATCCGTCCCCATCCCGGTGGAACCTATCCGGTCGATGACGGTGGCAAGGTCGACGTAGGCCAGGAGAAGTGGGTCGTAGGAGATCTGCTCGACAGTCCGGCGGTATCGATCGGTGTCGGATATCCGACCTCTCGTACCCTGCTGGACGGCCACCGTGGTCTCGAGCGCATCTGCACTTGTTCCGATGGTGAGGAACCCACCATTGAGTATGTAACCGAACGAGAGATCCTCGTCCTCCATCACTTGAGCGGGCCGGCCGCCGCCAAAGTCGAGTTCTTGCAGGGACACGCCGGTCAGCGAAGTGACACCGCCCGTGATGCGGTCCATCGTCCCTGCCAGGGCGTTCGCGGACAGGGGCCGGTGGGATAGCGCGGCTACCGCCTCGACGAAGGAACCCTGGCGGTCAGGGCTGTGGGCGGCTATGACCAGCTGACCGCCCAGATGGTCGAACAGGTCTGCCTCGAGGTCGAGCCCGGTCCCGAGATCCACGAATCCCAGAGCGAGGTCCAGGGCATCGGCCAGCGTGGCGCCCTGATCGAAGTCCCCGCCATCCTCACCCGACGGCAGGTCGAACAGGTAGCCGCCCGGAATCAGACCCGCTATCTCGCACCCGCCAAGGACTTCCCGCCAGCGGTCCATGTCGGGATCGAACCCAATGGAGACGAACCCCAACGCATCGGCCGGGACGATGGCATCCGTGACAACGGCCGAGGTATCGGTCCACCAGCTGGTCACATCCGGCGTCGCCAGATCGACGACCAGGCCGTCACCGACCCAATCGGCCGAGATCATCAACCACTCAGGCGTGTCGAACGGGACTCCTGGGCAGAAGCTGCGATCGGGATCACCCATCCGCCCGGCGAGCCACTCCAGGTCCACGTACGCCGACGCGAAACGCCCGTCGCGCGCCGCGGCCCTTGCCTCCTGGAAGCGCCGGGCGGAGCCGAGGGCATCGGGATGATCGCCGTAGATTCTCTCCAGCATCCCTTCAATCAGCCCGCTGTCGGTGCCGAAGAGAACGAGGTTTCCGGCCTGGGCGTAAACCTGTTCCTCCATCCACCCGTTGCCGGTTCCCGCCCAGAGAACGCCATCATCGACTACCTGGCGCTCGAACGAAGTTGGCGCCCTCCGCTCCTGTTTCTCGAGCCAACCCTGCAAGAACTCGGCGGCCGCATCTCTGTCACTCGCCGCCACGGTGACCGCCACGCCGATACCGCCGTCCTCCAGGTCGACCACCGCCGCCGACACCTCGGTCCCTATCCAGGTGCCAAGTCCCCCGAGGACGGTCTCGATGGCATCGGGCAGGATGCCCTCTCCCTCGTCTTCCAACCCGCCGAGCCCTTCGAGTTCATCGAGCTGATCGAACAGCAAAGGAAGGATCCCGGAAGGACTCTCTCCAAGTGCCAGGTCCAGCCACACGTAGGCGACGGCGTCCTCCGGGTAGTACGAGGCGGACGCCTCTGGCCGAGTCACGGAACCGGGACGGTCCTCGGAAAGTACCCGCCAGACCCACACGGACGCGACAGCGGCTGCTACCAGTGCGACTGCGATCATCTCTTTACGGGTCACGGGTCACCACGGTACCGAAAGACCGTGACAAGCAGGCAGGCCACCGGCCTCGGTCGCTCGCCGCAGCCCTGGGATCGCCGGCTCCGCGATAATCAAAGGAACCGAGGCATCGACCCGATCACGACTGTCGGCATGGGGAGAGCACATGTCAACCAGTTCATCCCGCCCCGTACTCCGCGTCAGCGAGGAGGGTCGAGCGGCGCTGAGCGATCTGTTGCCGACCGAGGAACCGATCGAGTTCCGGCTCCAGGGGGTTCCGATCGCGGTCCTGATGCGCACTCCGGGCCATGACGAGGAGCTTGCCCGGGGCTTCGCCCTCACCGAGGGCATCATCCTGCACCCTGAGGAGCTGGCCGAGGTCCGGGCGCTGCCGGGCCTGGACGGGGCAGGACGCTATGACCTGGTCCTGGCCGAGGGGATCCGGGTCGACGAGGAGCAGTTTCGCCGCAACCTCTACGCCACCTCCTCATGCGGCGTCTGTGGCAAGGCCTCGATCGATGCAGTGCGGGTGGCGGCGCCGCCGCTCCCGGCCGGTCCGGTCATCCCCGGCGGCCTGCTGCAGGATCTTATGGAGTCGATGCGCTCGGCCCAGGCCGGCTTCGACGCCACCGGCGGGCTCCACGCCGCCGCCGCCTTCACCGGCGAGGGCGAGTTCCTGGGTGCCCGCGAGGACGTGGGCCGGCACAACGCCATGGACAAGCTGGTCGGCCGGCTTTCGTCCCGCCGCTGGCCGATGGGGGAGATGGTCATCACTGTCTCCGGCCGGGTGTCGTTTGAGTTGGTGCAGAAGGCGGCGGTGGCCGGGATCAGCATTCTGGCCGGCGTCTCGGCCGCCTCCTCCCTGGCGGTAGATCTCGCCGATGAGCTGGGCCTGACCGTGGCGGGCTTCGTCAGGCCGGGCGGATTCAACCTCTACACCCACCCCCACCGCATCGCGTCTCAGGACCAGAGGCCTCCTACCGACGATTGAGCGTTGAAACGCCTTGGCCAGGCGCCGCCCGCCTATCCCACCCCGAACCGCGGACCGGCCCGAACCCGAACCTTAGGTTCGTGGTGTGGTGTGGCGCGCCGTGAGCCTTAGGTTGGTGGTGCGTTGCGAGCCTTAGGTTCGTGGTGTGGTGTGGCGCGTTGTGAGCCTTAGGTTCGTGGTGTGGTGTGGTGCGTTGTGAGCCTTAGGTTCGTGGTGTGGTGTGGTGCGTTGTGAGCCTTAGGTTCGGTGTTCGGTGTCGCCGGCGAGCAGCTGGAGGATGTGGGGTAGCAACGGTTCGAGGGCGTCCATGCCCTCGGTCACGGCTTTCGGGCTGCCGGGAAGGTTGACCACCAGGCAGGCGCCGATCACACCCGCCACGCCGCGTGACAGGGCGGCCATGGGCGTGTGGCGCAGGCCTTCCGCCCGGATCAGCTCCGCCAGGCCGGCCGCCGGCCGGTCGATCAGGGCGGCGGTGGCCTCGGGGGTCACGTCCCGGGGGCCGAATCCCGTACCGCCCGTGGTGACGATCAGCCGGCGCCGCGGGGCCAGCCGCGCCAGCAACTCCTGGATCGTCTCCCGGTCGTCCGGGACCAGGTGGCGGTCGACCCCGAAGCCCAGCCCGGAGAGCCGGGCGGCTAGAACGTCGCCGGACGTGTCGGCCCGGGTCCCGTGGGTCACCCCGTCGCTCACGGTCACCGCAGATGCCTTGATGGTGTCCATGGCCCCCATGCTACGAGACCTTCACGCCACCCCGGACGCCCGATGCCGGTCCCGGGCGGGCTAGCCTGCCCGCGTGTCCTGGATCCTCCTCACCAACGACGACGGCGTGGACAGTCCCGCCCTCCCACCCTTCCGCGCCGCCCTCCGGTCGCTGGGAGAGGTGCGCACGGTGGTCCCGGCCGGGCAGCGAAGCTGGATCGGGAAGGCCCTGACCCGCTTCGAGCCCATCGAGGTGGCCGAAGTGGACCAGGATGGCGCCACTGTCGTGACCGTGTCGGGCACCCCGGCCGACGCCGTGCAGGTGGCGGCCGGGTACTTCGGATCACCTCCGGACCTGGTGGTCTCCGGCATCAACATCGGCTACAACCACGGCGCCGGTTACATCATCAGCTCCGGGACCGTCGGCGCCGCCTTCGAGGGATGGGAGCTCGGGATCCGGTCCGTCGCCTTCTCGACCGGGGTGCGGGGACGCTGGCACACCTGGTATCCGATCATGCGGTCCGCTTCCTCCGCCCCTGCCTGGAAGCGCCTGGCAGCGGTCTGCGCCGACATCCTGGGCGATCTGCTGGCCGCCGACCTCGTCGCCGACGTGGTCACCGTCAACCTCCCGTGGGAGGCCGACCTCGCCACCCCCCGCCGGGTGGTTCCGCCCGCCCGCGTCACCTACGGACAGATGCACGAGCGCCTTCCCGACGGGACCTACACCCACAACTACCAGGAGGACTTCGGAGAAATCCCGCTGGACACCGACATCGGTGTGAACCATGCGGGCGAGATCGCCATTACCCCCCTGATGGCCCCGGCTTCGCCTCCGGTTGCCGAGGAATCCCGGAACCGCCTGGAACGCCCGGCGGGGGCTGGCGAGAGAAAGGGCCGGAAGTGAGCTATCTCACTGATCGGGCCAGCCAATCCAAGCTACCCACGGTGGCGGCGCTCGCGGCGCTGCTCATCGCCACCTAAATGGATTGGCAATGGGTCTGGGGAGTGTTCTTCCTGTACTGGGCCGTTCTCGGCATCGTGACCGGCCAGGCCTTCGTGGTGCGAACCGTCGATCAAGATGAGAACCCTGCCCTCTTCTGGCTGATCAGCGTTACGTGGCTGGTGCTTGCCGCACTGTCCATCCTCTACGACCTCCTTCCCGAGAATGCCCTCCTCTGGTTGGGATAGAGCGGTGGCTGAAGGAAGAGGAATGCCCATCCTGCCGGTGGAGGCATACACCTCCAGAGAGTGGTTCGACCGCGAGCAGGAGCGCATCTTCTCCCGCACCTGGGCTTGCGCCGGTTTTGTCGAGGATGTCGCCCAGCCGGGGCAATACGTATCGGTGCAGGCCGGGCTCAACAACATCTTCATCGTCATGGGCAGGGACCGCCGGTTGCGGGCGTTCCACAACATCTGCCGCCACCGGGGGACGCAGTTGCTGAGGGCGGTGGGCAAGACCCAGCGCGCCATCGTCTGCCCCTACCACGACTGGACCTATGACCTCGAGGGGCGCCTCATCTCCGTGCCGGACCGGGAACGCCAGTTCCCGGGAGTCGACCTGGACTGCGTCAGCCTCAAGAAGGCCTCGGTGGACCTGTGGCGGGGGATGCTATGGGTGCATCCCGATGAGAACGCGGGTTCGATAATGGACTGGTTCGGCGAGGTGGAGCCGCACCTTGGCCCTCACGAGGTGGACGAGTTGGCCGAGTACCCGAAGGGCCGCACCGAGCACACCATCAAGGCCAACTGGAAGATTGTGGTCGAGAACTACATCGACGGCTACCACCTGGCGCACCTCCACTCCGGGACGCTGCGGATGTACGACCACTCGCGCATCGAGTCGGGCTTCGTCGGCCCGCACTTCGCGTTCTGGGAGCCCCTGGCGCCTGACTACGCCAAGGACGTCGAGAAGAACTCGCCCTATCCGCTGGTGATTCCAGCCGAGCAGGCGGGCGCGTGGGTGCCGATGCTCTTTCCCGGCATAGGACTGGCGGAGACCGAGAGCACCTGGTCCCTGTTCCATGTGAACCCTCTCTCGCCCGACCGCACCCGGGTGGTCATCCGCACCAGGGTGGCCGCCGTTCCGTACCGGGCCTTCGCCCGCCAGGCGGCGCGCTCGCGACGGTTCTGGGCCAGGCGCGTCTCCGGCAAGTTCGAAGGGCACGGAGACGACCCCATGGCCTCGGGCGACTTCATGGCCGAGGACATCTATGCCTGCGAGCAGCAACAGCGGTCCCTCCGGAGCCCCTACTTCGAGCATGGCCCCTCGTCGGTGGGCGAGGCCGGGGTACGAGAGCACCAGGAACTGGTGCGGCGCTGGGTCGAGGGATAGGTGGACGGAGCATTCCACCGGCTCCGGGTGTCGGCGACCCGGGCCGAGACCGAGCGGGCCACCAGCCTGGTCTTCTACGTTCCAGAAGGGCTGCGGGAGGCCTTTCGATGGAAGGCCGGTCAGCACGTCACGCTGCGCTTTCACCTCGGTGGGGGAGAGGTCCGCAGGCCCTACTCGATCTCCGATAGGCCGGAGGGCGGGCGTCTGCGTGTCACCGTCAAGCGGCACGAGAGCGGCCTGGTCTCGAATCACGTGAACGACCGCGTGGCCGCCGGCGACGTGGTGGAAGTGATGCCTCCCTTCGGCGGCTTCTACCTGGATCCGGATCCCAGGGCCCGGCGCACCTATTACTTCTTCGGTGCGGGCAGCGGCATCACGCCGTTGTTCGCCATGATCGGCTCCGTCCTGGTGTCCGAGCCCCACTCGGTGGCCCAGCTGGCCTATGGCAATGTCGACGCCGGATCGGCCATCTTCCGTGAGGACTTGGCCCGGATGGAGGAGGGCTCGGACGGTCGTCTCCGGGTCCGGCACGTGCTCTCGTCCTCCTCCCGGGCGCCGTCGCTCGCGCCTTGGAGACGCGGACGGATCGACGCCAGGTGCGTGGCCGATTTCATCAACGAGCATCCGCCGTACGCCCAGGACACCCGGTACTACGTCTGCGGCCCGGGAGGGATGAACGCCGCGGTCCGCCGTGCTCTCCTGGATATCGACGTGCCGGACACGCGTATCCACATGGAGAGCTACGGCCCGGTGGAGCCACCCGACGACTCGGTGGAGGGTGTGGCCGCGGACGCCACGGTACGGCTCGGAGGCGTGACCCTTACCGTTCCCGTGGCGGCCGGGCAGACGGTGCTGGGCGCGACGCGGGCTGCTGACCAAACCCCGCCGTATTCCTGCGAATCGGGAGTCTGCGGCGCCTGCCGGGCGAGGCTACGCCGGGGAAGAGTCCACCTCCGGGCCCGCATGGCCCTGACCGACGCCGACATCTCCGGAGGGACGATTCTTACCTGCCAAGCTCTACCCCTCACCCCCCGGCTCACGGTGGAATACGACTGAGACCGGGCTGCCGGACCAGGATCGGGTGTCAGCCGCCTTGGCGGGCGATCGCCTCGTACAGCGCGTTCGAGAGGGCGCGGGGGCGGGGGTCGGTGCCCGCATTCATGTACGTCTGGTTCATGGCATATCCGAAGCCCACTTCTGCGACCGGGTCGGCGTAGCCGAGGGGGCCTCCAATACCCTGCATCCCGAACGCCTCGTCGTTGGGTCCCAGCGACATGCCGCCACCGATGGAGCGGCCGTAGCCGAGGGCGACCCGGGATGCGCCTCCGAATACGGCATCGATGCCCCGGGCCTGTTCGGCCGAGTGGGCGACGACCGACTCCTCGGATACGATCCGCACCCCGTCGAGCGTGCCTCCCCCGGCCAGCATGGCGTACATGCGGGCCACGCTCCGGGCGTCGCCGATCCCGTTGATGGCCGGCGCTTCCGCCGTCCAGAGGTGGGGGTCGTTGGCCAGATCGACCGAACTCCGCCGCTCAGGGCCGATGAAGAGCGCGGCGCCGGCGGGATTATCCGGTGCCCAGATGGCCATCAGGAGGTCGGCTGCCGGGTCGGGATCGTGCAGGAGCCGGGCCACCCGCCCGTGCTGCTCGACGGGAAGCCCGATCCAGACGTCCAAGCCGAGCGGGCGGGATACCTCGTCCGCGAAGAACGTCCCGAGAGTACGGCCGTCGATCCGTCGCACCAGCTCGCCCACCAGCCAGCCGTAGCTGATCGAGTGGTATCCGAGGGTGGTTCCCGGCTCCCAGGCCAGGGGTGCGGCGGCGAGCCGGGCCGCGATCTCATCGGTGCGATGCCACCCCGCCGCGTCGTCACCGCTCACGAGATCCCAATACCCGGGGAAGGACGGAAGCCCGAGCGTGTGGCTGAGAATGTGCCGGACCAGCGCCCCGTCCTTACCCTGCGCGGCGAACTCGGGCCAGTAGGCGGCAATAGGGGCGTTCACGTCCATCAGGCCGCGGTCGGCCAGGACCTGGGCCACGAGGGCCGTCGCCCCCTTCGTCACCGAGAACAGGAAGACGAGCGTGTCCTGTGCCCACGGGCGCTCAGGCGTCGCCATCCCCGCCCAGACGTTGACCACGCATTCACCCCCCACGTAGGCGCAGAACTCGGCCCCCACCTCGCCCCGCATGGCGAAGTTCTCCTCGAACGCGTCGACGACCGGCTCGAAGCCCGCGGTCACGTGCCCGCTGATGTCGATCACTGTCGGCGTCTCACCCGATCAAGACACTACGGGGACGCTCCGACGCCGCGCAAAAGGTGGCGTGACAGCCGGCGACTCGCGGACCGACCATTCGCCGCCGGCGAGCCGTTGCAGCATCCGATTCCGGCGGCGCGCTAGTACCCTGGGGCCGCGTCCAGAGCGGAGGTGACGGCATCACCGACATGCGACCGATCGAACAGGTCGACTCCCAGGTGGCGGAGCTCATCCGTCGGGATGTGGCCCGCCAGAACACCCACATCCACCTGATCGCGTCGGAGAACTTCGCGTCGCCCGCCGTCATGGAGGCGTGCGGATCGATCTACACCAACAAGTATGCGGAGGGATACCCGGGTCGGCGCTACTACGAGGGTTGTGAATTCGTGGATGGCATCGAGAGCCTGGCCATCGACAGGGCCAAGGCCCTGTTCGGCGCCGAGTACGTCAACGTGCAACCCCACTCCGGCGCCCAGGCCAACATGGGGGTCTACTTCGCCCATCTCGAGCTGGGGGATACGGTGCTCGGCCTCAGCCTGGCCGAGGGTGGCCATCTGACCCACGGCTCTCCGGTGAACTTCTCCGGCCGCCTCTACCGGTTCGTGGCCTACGGGGTCGATCGCCGGACCGAGCGGATCGACATGGACGAGGTCAGGGCCAAGGCGCTAGAACATCGTCCCAAGATCGTCCTCGCCGGCTACTCCGCCTACTCCCGGCACCTCGACTACGCCGCCTTCCGGTCCATCGCCGACGAGATCGGGGCGCTGCTAATGGTGGACGCGGCCCACTTCATCGGCCTGGTGGCGGGCGGGGCGTCGCCCAACCCCGTGCCGATCGCCGACATCGTCACCGCCACCACCCACAAGGCGCTCCGGGGACCCCGGGGTGGCATGATCATGGCCAAGGAGCAGTACGGGGCCGGTCTCAACAAGGCAGTATTCCCCGACATGCAAGGTGGGCCGATCATCAGCCAGATCGCGGGCAAGGCGGTCTGCTTCGGCGAGGCTTCGACGGACGCCTACCGGGCCTATGCCCATCAGATCGTGGCCAACGCCTCGGCCATGGCCGGAGCGTTTATGGAGCGCGGGGTGCGGGTGGTTTCGGGCGGCACCGACAACCACCTGCTGCTGCTCGACATGCGATCCATCGACGAGGATCTGACCGGCAAGGAAGCCTCGACCCTCCTCGACTCGATCGGGATCACCCTTAACCGGAACGGTATTCCGTTCGACCCGAGGCCGCCCTACATCACCAGCGGCCTGCGCATCGGCACGCCGGGCATCACCACCTGCGGGATGGAAGAAGCCGAGGCGGCCCGGATCGCCGCCCTGATCACCCGCGCCCTCCGGCACCGGACGGACGAGGCGATCGTCGGGGAGGTCCAGAGCGACGTAGCGGAACTGGCCGCGGCCTTCCCTCCCTATCCCCCCGACTTCCCCGGCCACGTCTAGTACTCATCATCCCGGCAACTGACTTCGCCCTCCGCCCCTGGCAGGGCGACTTCAACTGAGTAACCACCACAGGGCAGCCGGCCCAGGGCAGCTTCGTGGAAGTGCCCTGGGTGGCAGCGCCCCTCCCCGGCATCCGGGTCGCGAATCACACCTCTTGAAGCCGGATGCGGATCACCGTACGTTCAACTGATGAGCGATACCGGCCACACTCGGCCATCACCGGGCGACACGCAAGAGCCCGCGAGACCCACCTTGAACAGAGTATCTGGATTCCTCGGATTCGATCGAGGTCGACTCCGCTTCAGCTATCACGCATTGAGGCGAATGGGCGAGCAGGGTATCACCCGTGAGATGGTGGAGACCGTCCTGGCTCGTCCAGGGCGGTGGTTCGAAGGAGACACCGCCCACGAGTATGAATCCACGGTGAAGGGCCGCCTATTACACGTCGTACTCTCCGCAGGCCCTCGACCGGGTATCGTCATTACCGTCTACTGGGTTGGCCGTTGAAGGGAGAATCGGATGCAGGTTCGTTATGACTCGGAGGCTGACGCGATCTTCCTGCGGCTGCGCCCCGCTCACGGAGGCGAAGCCGGCGGGCGGCGACTCGACGACACCCGCATCGCCCATCTCGACCACTCCGGCCGCGTCTTCGCGTACGAGTTCCTGTTCGTGAGCCGGGGTGTCTCCCTTGAGGGGATCGGAAGCGACGACGTAGCGCTAATCCGTGAAACGCTCCGGCCCGTGAGCCGGCTGGCGGTCGCCTGACGGCAGGTCTTTGATCCGACCCACCCTGACCGGCCTGCCCGGTTGCCCTGGCTCGGAAAGTGGAGCTTTAGATTATCATGATATTCTAAAGTTCATGGTGACGAAACCTTCTAAAACGGTTGTTGTCGTTTGTTTGTCGCCTGGTCCGAACCCCGTCCGCGCCGACCCGTAGGCTGTTCTCAGTCCATCGACGTCGGAACTGGAATCCGGCCATCCGCACCCGTCGAGCGGCGATTCGTAACCGGCGATCAGCCCCGGTTTATGCCCCTCTGCTGATTGTGAAGCTGATCACAAGCGGGCTACCATCCGGGCTGATGCCCGAGCCCGCCGGCCAGCACTCCTCCCACGCGGAAATCCCTCGACCCGCCCAGGGTTCAGCCCTCCGGACAGCGCATGCCGGAGTGACTTCAGCAGTGGCTGACGGATGGGTTGCAGGAGGCTCTTTCTTCGGTTCGATAATGGCCGGCACCCTGCTGGGCTGGCTTGCCGATCGATGGCTCGACACCGAACCATGGCTCATCGTGGCCGGCATCGTCCTGGGATCCGTTAACGGGTTCTATCGCTTGTGGATGGTGGTCAGGATCCCCACCGGGAAGCAGCCCGTTGCCGGCCGCTGAGACTCCTACCACGCACCCCGGCGGTCTGACCCGCCGCGAGGTCGAGGACTACCTGGCGGGTCGCCCTCCGGTCGAGCTCAACCTGGTGCGTTCCCTCCTGGGCCGCGCCGTGGTGGTGGGTCCGGTCGCGGTGGTGCTGGCGGGCCTCATCAGGGGCCTCGACGGCGCCGTGGCCGCGGCCATAGGGGTCGTCCTGGTGGTCGGTTACTACCTGCTGTCGGGCGCGCTCATGTCCTGGTTGGCTAGGGTGTCGCTCGGGGCCTATCATGCCGGTGCCCTCTTCGGGTTCGTGGCGCGACTCGGCCTGATAGTCGCAACGATGCTGGCTGTGGCGGCCCTCTTCGATGTGGATCGCCCGGCGCTCGGGCTGACCGTGATCGCGACCTACACGGTGTTGCTCCTCTGGGAAGCGGGAGCGCGCGGGAGCCGGCGAGCCAGCAGATCCGGCAAAGCGTGGAAGGCCGGGACGGCGAGCGGAAGGAGTGATCGATCGCATGGGTGATGTGATGATTCTGGCGATCGACTGTGACCTCGAGGCCGAGGTCATATGCGCGCCCACCGATGTGAACAGCCTCTTCGAGTTCACCACGCCGCTGTTCTCGATAGGCGGGTTCCATTTCACCCGAACCGTCTTCCTGATCTTCGCCGCCATGGCCATCGTCCTGGGGCTCCTCTACTTCGGCCTGCGCCGCGGGCAGCTGGTCCCCTCCAAGTACGAGCTGGCGATAGAGAGCCTGGTGGGCTTCGTCCGGGACGACATCGCCAAGGGCGTGATCGGACCGGTGCACGGGATGCGCTACTTCCCCTACCTCCTGGCGGTCTTCTTCTTCCTGCTGGTGGGGAACCTCTTCAAGGTCACTCCGTTGGTGAACTTCCCGATCAGCTCGCGGATGGCCCTCTCCGGCTTCCTGGCCATCCTCACCTGGGTGATCTTCGTGTTCGTGGGCTTCGCCAAGAACGGCTTCAAGCACTACTTCTTCGACGCCATCTGGCCGAAGTCGGTCCCCCTCGCTATGCGCTGGCTGGTCGGGCTCATCGAGGTGGTCTCGACCTTCGTGCTCCGTCCCGTCACCCTGGCCGTGCGGCTGTTCGCCAACATGGTGGCCGGGCACCTCATGCTGACCCTGCTGCTCGTGTCCGGCGTCCTGTTCGTGGCCGGCGTGGGTGACATCGGCCTCAAGGCGGGCATCGGGGTCATCTGGTTCGCCTTCGGGCTGGCCATCTGGATCTTCGAGTTTGTGGTGGCGGTGCTTCAGGCCTACATCTTCACCCTGCTCTCCGCGGTCTACATCCAGACCTCGCTGGAGCCGGCCCACTGACGGTTAGCGAGCCGGACACGGGCGCAAGGGCCTAACGACAAAGTGACGAAATAGACAACCAGAAAGGGAGAACCAAGGATGGACGCAGTTCTTGCGCTAGGGCAGGGAGCGCTCACGCTGGCCCAAGCCGGCCTCACCGGCAACATCAGCGGGAGCCTCAACCTGGTCGGCTACGGCCTGGCGGCCATTGGTCCCGGCATCGGTATCGGCATCGTGGTCGGTAACGCCATCACCGCGATGGTCCGGCAGCCGGAGATGGAGGGAACGGTCCGCACGACCATGTTCTTGGGCATCGCCTTCACCGAGGCGCTGGCCCTGATCGGCTTCGTGTTGTTCTTCATCGGCTGATGGCACCCTCGAACAGGCGATATATGGCGGCAGCGCCCCTGGTGGTGGCTGCCGAAGAGTCGGGAAGCAGCGGGATCGACTTGCTGCGGCCCGAGATCTCGGAGCTGATCGCGGGTGTCATTGCCTTCGCCATCATCTTCTTTTTCGCGTGGCGATGGGTGATTCCCACGTTGAGCGCCACCCTGGCTCGCCGCCAGGAGGCCGAGCGATCACGCCTAGAGGCGGCCGAGAACAGCAAGGAGGAAGCCGAACAGCTGGCCTCCCAGTACCGCGAACAGCTGGCCGGCGCCAAGGATGAAGGGGCTCGAATCGTCGACGAGGCGCGCCAAGCGGCCGAGTCGGTGCGTACCGAGACCATTGCCCGGGCGCAGCAGGAAGCGGACGAGATCGTGGCCAGGGCGCGCGATGAGGCCAACGCCGAGACCGCTCGCGCCCTCGCGGAGGCGCGCACCACGGTGGCCACCCTGTCGGTCGACCTGGCCGAGAAGGTGGTCGGGCGCAATCTCGACCGGGAGGCCCAGATGGGCCTGGTCGAGGACTATCTCGAAGAGTTGGAGTCGAGCAACTAGTGGCCCGTCCGCACATCGCCATTCCACAGGCAGGCTGCTGATGGCCGACGCACGGATCCAGGGTTACGCCGCAGCCATCTTCGAGCTGGCCCGCGGCGAGGGTGTCCTGGAGCGGGTCGAGAACGAACTGTTCCTGGTGGCCCGGGCGCTGGAGGGTTCCGAGGACCTGAGGGAGGCGCTCAGCGACCCTCGCCTGCCCATGGAACGCAAGCAGGCGGTGATCGATGATCTCCTGGCTGCCCGCGCCCACCGCCTTACCGTCGCCTTCGTGAGCTTCGCGGTGGGGCTGGGTCGGGGCGAGGACCTGATGGCGATCGCTGACCAGTTCACGGCCCGCTCGGCCGAGGCGCGCGATCGGGCCGTCGCGGAGGTGCGGAGCGCCATCCCGCTGGATGAGGAAACCGTCGATCGTCTGGCCCGGGCCCTGGCCGAGCGGATCGGTAATCAAGTGGAGGTTCGGGTGGTGGTGGACGAGTCGGTTCTCGGTGGTCTGGTGGCCCGGGTGGGTGACACCGTGATCGACGGCTCCGTCCGCAAGCGTCTGGAACGGCTACGCGAAGCGGTGGCCGGATGACCGGACCCGCCCCCTACGCAACGTCAACCGAGATTCAGGAGTGGAGTGTTTGATGGCTCAACTGACCATTAGTCCCGATGACATAACCGCCGCGCTCCGGGAGCACGTGGAGAGCTGGTCACCCAGCCTCGAGCAGGAGACAGTCGGTTACGTGACCTCGGTCGCCGACGGTGTGGCCCGGGTCTCCGGACTCCCCAACGCGGCCGCCTCGGAGCTGATGGAGTTCCCCGGAGGCCTCCTCGGCGTGACCCTCAACCTCGATGAGGAGGACCTCGGGGTGGTGTTGATGGGCGACGCCTCCCACATCGAGGAGGGCGATGCGGTCCGCCAGACCGGGCGCGTCCTCTCCGTTCCCGTGGGCGACGGGTTGCTGGGCCGCGTGGTCGGTCCGCTAGGCGAGCCCCTGGACGGCAAGGGGGACATCCCCTCGACCGAGCGCCGCCTGCTGGAGACGCAGGCGCCGTCGGTGGTGCAGCGCCAGCCTGTCACGGAGCCGCTCCAGACCGGCATCAAGGCGATCGACTCGATGACGCCGATCGGTAGGGGACAGCGCCAGCTGATCATCGGCGACCGCCAGACCGGCAAGACCGCCATCGTGGTCGACACGATCATCAACCAGAAGCAGTTCCAGGGCACTCCCGACGAGGTCAAGTGCATCTACGTGGCGATCGGCCAGAAGGCATCGACGGTCGCCGAGGTGGTGGCCGCCCTCGAGGAGGCCGGCGCCATGGAGTATACGGTGGTGGTGACGGCCGCGGCTTCGGAGCCGCCGGCCCTCCAGATGTACGCGCCCTATGCGGGTTCCGCCATCGGCCAGCACTGGATGTACAACGGGCAGCACGCCCTGGTCATCTTCGACGACCTGTCCAAGCAGGCGGTGGCCTACCGCGAGATCTCCCTCCTCCTGAGGCGCCCGCCCGGCCGCGAGGCCTTCCCCGGTGACGTCTTCTACCTGCACAGCCGGTTGCTGGAGCGCTGCGCCAAGCTGTCGGACGAGATGGGCGGGGGATCCCTGACCGGCCTGCCGCTGATCGAGACCAAGGCCAACGACGTGTCGGCCTACATACCCACCAACGTGATCTCGATCACCGACGGCCAGATCTTCCTGGAGACTGACCTGTTCTTCGCGGGTATCCGTCCTGCCATGAACGCCGGCATCTCGGTGTCACGGGTGGGAGGCAACGCCCAGATCGGCGCCATGAAGAAGGTCGCCGGAACGCTTCGGCTCAACCTGGCCCAGTACCGCGAGCTGGAGGCCTTCGCCGAGTTCGGCTCCGAGCTGGACGCCGTGTCGCTGGCCCAGCTGGAGCGGGGCCGCCGGGTGGTCGAGGTCCTCAAGCAGCCCCAGTTCGCCCCCGTGCCGGTGGAGGAACAGGTGCTGGCCATCTACGCGGTGACCCAGGGCCTCTTCGACGACATCCCCGCCGAGGACATCTCGAGAGCCGAGGGAGAGTTGCGGGAGTTCGTGCGGGTCCGGCACGCCCACCTGCTCGACACCATCAAGCGCACCGGAAAGCTCCCCGATACCAGCGCGCTGGAAAAAGCCATCTCGGCCTTCAAGGACTCGTTCGGGGGAGGGGAGTAGCGCCCCGGAATGGCCAGCGCCGAACTCCGAGCCATCCGCCGGCGGATTCGAAGCGTCGAGTCCACCAAGAAGATCACCCGGGCGATGGAGTTGATCGCCGCTTCGCGCATCGTCAAGGCCCGGGAGCGGGTCCGGGCCGCCCGCCCCTACGCGGAGAAGATGATCGAGGTCATCCGGAACGTGGCCCGCGCTTCGGGAGACGTGGCCGACCCCTTGCTGGAGCGCCGGGACCTGGTCACGATGGGAGTGCTGGTGGTGACCTCGGACCGGGGCCTGGCCGGCGCCTACAACTCCTCGGTGCTGAGGATGGCCGAGCGGCACATGGTCGAGTGGCGGGATCAGGGTGTGGCGGTCCGCCTGTACGCGGTGGGGAAGAAGGCGCAGACCTACTTCAGCTTCCGCGGCTACGAGATGGCCGAGAGCTTCCTGGCGGTGACGGACCAGCCCGTCTACGCCGATGCCCGCAAGATCGCCCAGGCCCTGACGGACGACTACCGGTCGGGGACGGTGGACGCCGTGGACATCTTCTACACCGTCTTCCGCTCCGCCCTGTCGTACATTCCCACCCGGGCCGAGCTGCTACCGGTCAGCCCTCCCGCCGATGAGGAAGGCGCGCCGGATGCCGCGGGGCCGGCGGTCTCCTACGAGTACGAGCCGGATCCGGGCGCCATCCTGGGGCGGTTGCTGCCGCGCTACGTGGAGTCGGCCATATACGAACAGCTGCTGGAGAGCTCGGCGTCGGAGCACGCCAGCCGCCAGCGGGCGATGAAGGCGGCCACGGACAACGCCGAGGAGCTCATCAAGGTCCTGACGAGAACGGCCAACCAGGCGCGGCAGGCCGAGATCACCACTGAAATAGCCGAGATCGTGGGCGGCGCGCAAGCGATGTCCGCGAGTTGAAACTGGAGAGAACATGGCAGAAGCTGTCAGCGTAGGGCGGATCACCAAGGTCGCCGGCCCGGTGGTCGACGTGGAGTTCCCGCGGGAAGGCCTCCCGGAAATCCTCCACTCCCTCGAGATCGAGTTCGACGTCGAGGGCGAGCACAAGACGGTGGTGGCCGAGGTAGCGCAGCACCTGGGTCGCAACCGGGTGAGAGCGGTGGCGATGGCGCCGACCGACGGCCTGGTAAGAGGGTGTCCGGTTCGCAACACCGGCGCACCCATCTCGGTCCCGGTCGGGGATCAGACTCTCGGGCACATCTTCAACATGTGGGGCGACTCCCTGGACGCCCCCGACATCGAGTTCAGCGGAGAGCGCTGGCCGATCCACCGTCCCGCCCCGCCCTTCGAGGATGTCGAGCCCACCAAGGACGTGTTCGAGACCGGCATCAAGGTGCTCGACCTGATCTGCCCCTACCTCCGGGGCGGCAAGATCGGCCTGTTCGGCGGCGCCGGCGTGGGCAAGACGGTGCTCATCCAGGAGATGATCAACCGGGTGGCCACCCAGCACGACGGCGTGTCGGTGTTCGCCGGGGTGGGGGAGCGCACCAGGGAGGGGAACGACCTCTTCCTCGAGATGTCCGAGACCGGGGTGATCAACCAGGCCGCCCTCGTCTTCGGCCAGATGGACGAGCCCCCGGGAGTCCGGCTCCGGGTGGGCCTATCGGCGCTGACCATGGCCGAGTACTTCAGGGATGTCCAGCGCCAGGACGTGCTGCTGTTCATCGACAACATCTTCCGCTTCACCCAGGCCGGTTCGGAGGTCTCCACGCTGCTGGGCCGGATGCCTTCGGCGGTGGGATACCA
This sequence comes from bacterium, assembly GCA_028820935.1. NCBI lineage: Bacteria > bacterium. The sequence goes on from JAPPHZ010000046.1 coordinate 42,049, forward strand.
GCCCACCCTGGCCGGCGAGATGGGCTTCCTCCAGGAGCGCATCACCTCGCTGAAGGGCCGGTCGATCACCTCGATGCAGGCGATCTACGTCCCGGCGGACGACATCACCGACCCGGCCCCGCACACGGCCTTCGCCCACCTGGACGCCACCACGGTGCTGAGCCGCCCGCTGACGGCGCTGGGCATCTACCCGGCCGTGGATCCGTTGGACTCGACCAGCCGCGCGCTGGATCCCCAGATCGTGGGGACCGAGCATTACGACGTGGCGACCGACGTGCAGCGGGTGCTGCAGCGCTACAAGGACCTCCAGGACATCATCGCCATCCTCGGCGTTGACGAGCTGTCCGAGCAGGACAAGCTGATCGTGGCCCGGGCCCGCCGCATCCAGCGGTTCCTGTCCCAGCCCATGTTCGTGGCCGAGCAGTTCACCGGACAGCCCGGCGTCTACACGTCGCTCCAGGAGACCATCGACTCCTTCAAGATGTTGCTGAACGGCGAGCTGGACCATCTTCCGGAGCAGGCCTTCTACATGGTGGGAGGCGCCGAGGAGGCCATGCGCAAGGCCCGCACCATCCAGCAGGAAGCCGCCTAGTGGTAGTCGCCTCGACCTCCATGAAGGTCGACGTGGTCTCCCCCGAGGCCGTGTTGTGGTCCGGCGAGGCCGAGTTCGTGGTGGCCAGAACAGTGGAAGGCGAGATCGGCATCCTCGCCAACCACGAGCCCGTGATGGCCGCCCTCGCCGCCGGAACGGTCAGCATCCAGGCCGGCGAGGACCGCATCAAGGCCACAGTGGGCGGAGGCTTCCTCCAGATCCTGAACAACGCCGTCACCCTGCTGGTAGACGAGGCAACCCTCGAAGAGGACTGAGACTCGGGCTGATGTGAGCGCCCCATCACGCGGAGGAGAACCGTTAGCCACCACGCCTTCCAGCCAGAACGCATCTGTCTGACAACATCAACCTTTCTAGGTGTCGATAAATTGATGGTTGTGCGGACGGCGGGAAGCCGACGTATATAGGCCGTTCGAACCGATGGGGAACCTCGCTATCCGGCGGTTCGAGGCGGAGTGACAGGACCTTCACGTGGGCGTTCTATTGTTGTCTCCGTGCTTACGCTTCCTCAGCTTGAACGCCACCTCTTCGCTGCCGCCGACATCTTGCGGGGAAAGATGGACGCTTCGGAGTTCAAGGAGTACATCTTCGGGGCATTGTTCCTGAAGCGGGCGAGCGATGTCTTCGAGCAGGAGCACGATCAGGTCATACAGGACCAGCTTGCTCGCGGTCGTTCTCGGGAGCAGGCGGAGCAGCGCGCTGACGATCCGGACTTCTACACGGACGCCTTCTTCGTGCCATCTGAAGCCCGATGGTGGCACCTCCGCGACGAGCTTCACTACCAGGTGGGGGATGGGCTCAATAGGGCCCTTGCCTCACTGGAAGAGAGCAATCCGTCACTTGAGGGTGTGTTGCAACACATCGACTTCAATCGGAGGGTTGGTAGGACGACCGTCACGGACAAGAAGTGGCGCGATCTAATCCAGCATTTCTCGAAGTACCGGCTTCGCAACGAGGACTTCGAGTTCCCCGACTTGCTTGGCGCCGCTTACGAGTACCTGATCCGTGACTTTGCCGACTCGGCCGGCAAGAAGGGTGGCGAGTTCTACACACCCCGCCCGGTCGTGAAGCTGATGGTACGCCTTGTCGATCCCCGGGAGGGTATGGCCATCTACGACCCGTGCTCGGGCTCGGGCGGCATGCTGATCTACGCACGTAACCACGTGGCCGACAACGGAGGCGATCCCTCCGACCTCTTTCTTGCCGGTCAGGAGAACAACGGCACCACGTGGTCGATTTCGAAGATGAACATGCTGCTACATGGCATCCGCGACGCCGACCTCCGCAACGAGGACACACTCGCCAGCCCCGAGCACACGGTTGGCGGTGAGCTACGGCGGTTCGACCGGGTGATCACCAATCCGCCGTTCAGCCAGAACTACGACAAGGACTCGCTCACCCACACTGAACGGTTCCGGTACGGCTACACGCCCGAGGGAGGCAAGATGGCCGACCTCATGTTCCTCCAACACATGCTGGCCGTTCTCACGAAGGACGGAATCGTGGCCACAGTCATGCCCCACGGAGTGCTGTTCCGGGGGAGATCAGAGGGAACCATCCGACGGAGGATTATCGAAGATGACCTCCTTGACGCAGTCATCGGTCTCGGTCCGAATCTGTTCTACGGCACCGGCATCCCCGCCGCCATCCTGATCCTACGAGCTAAGGAGTCCAAACCTTCGGAGCGGCAGGGCAAGGTGCTCTTCATCAATGCCGACCGAGAGCACGGAGAAGGCCGCGCCCAGAACCATCTGCGTCCACGCGACGAGGAGAAGATCACCGCGACCTACCTGAACTTTGCCGATGTCGACGGCTTCGCCAAGGTCGTCACCATTGACGAACTGGCTGGCAACGACTTCAACTGCAACATCCGCCGCTACGCCGACAACTCACCTCCAGCCGAGCCGCACGATGTGCGGGCACACCTACACGGTGGTGTACCCATGGCTGAGATCGACGCAGCGAAAGAGCTGCTGGAACATGCAGGTCTCGATCCCGCCACTTTGTTCGCCGATCGTGGCGACGGCTATGCGGACTGGTGCCATAACATCCCATACCCTCCCGGACGCGAAGCTGCCCACAAGGCCATCGGCTACGCGGTCGCTCAACGAGCGGCTACCAGTCCCTGGCCAAGATGGTGGGCCGATACCGTGGAACCCATGCTCCGTCAACTGCCCGACATTTGCCTTCAGGTCGGTCAACGCCACGAACTCGTAGAGAACTTCGCGTCTCGCATGGTTTCTGCTGGCGTTGACCGCTTCGCCGCTGCAGGCATGGCCGCTACCTGGTGGGAAGAGAGCTTCTACGAGCTTCAAACCGCTGCAAGCCGGGGCTGGAAGGCGGTGATCGACGCGTTGATGGCGATCAGTGAGATTCCCCGGAGTTGATCGTCGAAGTTCCCCACCCCGG
>JAPPHZ010000047.1 GCA_028820935.1 bacterium
TGCTGTCTGCCGTCGGAAACGGCTCAAAGAAGCAAACATAAGTTTACATACTGCGGCACACAAGGCGTAGCTTTACATACCGTCAACCAATGTGGACACTTTCCTGCCGTGGGCCGAAAAAGCTACCTTGCCAAGCTAGGACGAACTTATCCAAATTTGGGGAGGAGGTGGGGACGCCGAGAAGTGGGATGCACTTGGTACCTCCCGGGAGCCGTCTAGGGAGCGGGGAAGGGGAATAGGCAGTCCGGTCGTCACTATGGGCGTCGCGGAGAGGATCACCAACCGGTCCGGACCGTTCGAAACCTCTAGGTCCTCGAAGCGGACCGGGTGCGGCTCCCCCAGCATTGGGAATGGTGCCGTCGGTTAGCAATCCACGCGAACGCAGCGGGTGAGCGTTTCCTGCCCTGCTCCTCCAAATCGTAAGCGGACCAGAGGCGTGCGGCAGGTTTTGGATCTTGCTCTCCAATCATCTACGCGCGGGTTCGCCGTCGTCGCTGGTCGAAGGCCTCAGGCTTTCCATTGTGGCTTCGAAGCAGGACCTGTCTGTTGATCTACCGTGGAAAGGAAGGCCATGAACAGTAGGACGCCGGACCATCTCCCGACCAGCATTTCCCCCTCCGATGTCCGTCTGCCGGCCAAGGACTGGGAGAGGGTGCTGGATGTAGCGCGCAAGAGCCGATCTCCCAACACTGAGGCTGCTTATCGGAGGTATCTCTCTGCGTGGGCCAGCCACGCGGAAAAGCGAGGAGTTCCGACGCGGCCGGCACATCCCGCGGCGGTGGCCGAATGGCTGACCAGCCTGGCCGACGAGGGCAAGTCGATCAGCACAATGCAAGTGGCCAGAGCCGCCATCGCTGCTGCTCACCGAGAAGCCGGCTTCGAGGATCCAACGGCCACTGAACTGGTCCGTCGGGTGCTGTCGGGTTTAGCCCGGGAAGCCGCCAGACAGGGCCGTCGTCCCTCGCAGGTAAAGGGACTTAACGGCGGGGACCTCCAGCGGATCCTGGCTCACTTCGACCCATCCGGAGGGGCTTTGCCTAGCCGTATCGTGCTCAGGGATTTGGCGCTTGTTCAGGTGATGCGTGACGGGCTGCTGCGGCGGAGCGAAGCCGCCAACCTGATCTGGGGTGCCATTGTCCGGGTGGAGGACGGGTCGGGGCGGTTGACCATCCGTCACAGCAAAACAGACCCGGAGGGCAAAGGCGCCGTGATGTACCTGGCACCGTCCACCGTGGCGGCCCTGGAGCGGATGAGGCCCGCAGTTGCCCAGCCTCATCAGGCGGTGTTCGGACTGAGTGGCTCCTAACTCTCCACGCGGATTAAAGCAATCGCCAAGAGAGCTGGTCTCGGCCCGGGGTACAGCGGTCACAGTTGCCGGATAGGCATGGCGCAAGACCAGGCTGCCCAGGGCGCCACTCTGGCCCAGTTGATGACCGCGGGACGCTGGACCAACCCAACCATGCCCGCCCGATACACGCGGAATCAGGCGGCGGCCAACAATGCTGTGGCACAATGCTACCGGCAACTCGGTCTGCTAAACACACATCCCTGAGTAACTACTGGGGCACTCAAACCCAATCACCCGAACACGATCCCAACTAAAGGGATGGAGGCTCTGGGGAGGGGGGAGTTTCCATCCGGAACGCCTTGATGTTCAGGAAATGAGGAACTGGGGCACTCTGCATGGAACGGTCCTCCCTATTCAGCATCAATGTCGTCGAAACTCAAAAGGGGGTGCGATGGCTGGGCGGGTGTCGTGGTTCCAGTGCCGACTAACAGGAATGACAACGCCACATTGGCGCAGGAACCGCAACCGCGTTGGCAGTCGCTTTTGTGATGGTGGCAACTTAGGGGAGGAGGGCGACAACCGTCAGTGGCTGACGTTTAATGGCAAGAGGCAAACAACAGGGTAAAGACGTGAGGGGACTCTGTCCTTGTGGGGACAGGATTCCTGGTCTTTTTGGGGATGCTTTTTCGGAGCCGCTTGTGGTGTGCTCACTGCGGTATTGAGGAGGGGCTGGTATTGGATCAGAGGGTGCGAACGTGGGCCCGTCCATGTGTTGGGACTGGTTGTTGTCTTTTGGGTTGGGTTGTGTGGTAGCGGTGCTGTTCGATCAGGAAGATGTCGGTGTCGGTGCCGAGGAGAGTACTGAGCAGGTGGGCGGTGACCAGGTTGGTGAGGTGGGGGAAGGTGTTGTCTGGGTGTGTCCAGGGGACGTTCTGGTCGAGTGGGAGGCTTTCTTGGACTGTTCTGCTGACGCGGAGGGTGCTTTCGATGGGTTGCCATCCGCCACGTTCGTAGTCGATTGCCTGCTGTAGGGCGTTGGCGATGGTCGCCCAGGGCAGGGATTTGGCATCGGTGATCGCTTGACGCAGTTCCTCGGGTGTGACGCTGGCCGGGTCAGTACCTTGGGGTAGTTGCGCGATGGATACGGACAGAGCTTGGCGGAACGCGGGAAGGGCAACGTTGTTGAGGGCCGAGCTGGTCCCTGCCTGGTCTCCGTCGAAGCAGACTGTCAGGTGTTGACAGCCGGCTGCTTCGAGTTGGTTAAGGTGATCGCCGGTGGCGGCGGTGCCGCAGGGGGCGACTGCCGGAAGGTCGGCCTTCTGTGCGGCGATCACGTCGAGGTACCCCTCGACCATGATTGCTTGGCCGTTGGTGTCGATACGGTCGGCGATGCGGTCGAGGCCGTATAGGACTTCGCTCTTGTGGTAGAGGTCGGTTCGGGGAGTGTTCAGGTATTTGGGTCCTTGGTCGGTGATGGCCCTTCCTGCAAAGGCGATGGTCTCTCCTGCAGGGTTGCGGATGGGGAAGACGATGCGTTCCCGCATCCGGTCATAGATGGTGCCTTTGCTGCTGGTGGCGGCTATGCCTGTGTGGAGGGCGAGTTGGTCGTTGCCTATGGGACCGCAGGCGCCACGCCAGGCGTTGCCTCCCCATCCGAGTTTCCAGGTCTTCCAGTCGTTGGGAGTTAGCCCGCGTTCGATGAGGTACCGTCGAGCGGGTTCGGCGTGGGGAGAATAGAGAAGTTGTTTGTGGTACCAGTCGGCGGCGGCGTCGCAGGCCTTCTTTAGGTCTTTTGCGGATGGAGGCGTTGGCCGGTCGGGGAGGCGACCGCGGGCGGCTGCGCGTCGCAAATCGGACAGCGTAGCGACGGCGGCGTCGTGGCGGGTCTGGGTAGCTGCTGAAAGGCCGGTGAGTGGTGCGGTTGGGCAGCGGCCGGGTTCGGGGGGCTGGGCGGCGATTAAGGACTGCCATGGTGGTTGGGAGAGGGGCTCGATGATGAGGGTGGTGGAGTGGCTGGTCAGGGAGGCCTTCAGGTGATGGTTGGCCTGGTGCCATCGCTCCACAAGCTCTCGGGGGTGTTCGTTGTTCTCCAACCATTCCTGACAGTGTGTCCACCATTGATGCCGGTCGGTGTCTTGGATGACTTTGGCTTTTTCTGGAGCGCCGAAAGTTGTGGTGGTTTCGACGGCTTGGGTTTCTCTGAGGTGGTCGAGTTCGTCCAGAAGGGGCCGGGTTCTGACAGCCCGCTGGTGGAGAGCCTGTGTTCTGACCGCGTCGGCCCAGCGACGTTCGGGCTCGGTCAGGGTGCCGGTGTGGAACCCTGCTTCGATGGCGCGGCGCAGGCCGGGATCGGCTACTCGGGCCATTATCGCCAGGTGGCGGGAGATTTGCTGGCGATTCCAGGTGCGGTGCGCCTGCTCGCATCCAACCAGAAGGGCCGAGATGGCGTCTGTGACGGCATCGCTGTAGATCCGCGGCGGATGGGGAAGCGCGTCCTTAATGATCTGGGACGCCTGCGCGGCCCCCGGAGCGAAGTGTTGCCACGGGTCCAAGAGCGGGGGTGCTGGCCGTTCGGTGGTCTCGGTCTGGTAGGTATCCCAGCCTTCCGGGGTGAAGTCTTGGTCACCGAGGCTGGCGAGGTAGTCGAGGAATCGCCGATCCCAGGCGGCCTGTTCTTCGTCGTGGGCTTGTTCGTCGTAGGTCATGTCGTCGTAGTCGGCAGCCCATTCGGCGATTTCTTCGACGATCCGTTCTTCGAATTGGCGGGTGGTCTGGTGGGTGGTGGCTTGGGTTAGCATGTGGGGCACGTCCAGACCGTCGAGGTGGGGAAGGGGTTGGTCGTGGGAGGTGTTGGTGATGGTTTGCAGGTGCTCGCTGGCTTCTTGGGCGGGAAGGGTGGAGTGGGCGTCGGTGATGGTTTCCCATCCGCCGCGGCGGCTGAACACGGTTTGCAGGACTTCTTCGCGGGGGAGCTGGGGAGGGGGCGTGTCTTCGTCATAGTCGGGTTGGTCGGTGACTACCACCAAGTGGTTTTCGATCTTGCCGCGGGTGAGACCCACGTACAGTTGGTTGAGGCGAGAGTTAGACGTGATCACGGTCATGGCGGCGTCTACGGAGAGGGATTGCGCTCGGGTTTGGGTGATGCTGTAACCGAGTTGGACATGTTTGAGTGCGTATTCTTCGGGAATCCGCAGGAGGGCTTGGCTGTCGTTGTCGTAGCGTTGTACGGTGAGTCGGCCGCGGTGGGCGGAGCGGACTGTCCACCGGTCGCCGTTGCGGACCCACTCGCCGTTGCTGTCTACCAGGTGGCGGGAGTTGCGGCGGGTGAGGATGATGTCACCGACACGGATGGTGTTGACGCCGGTTCCTTGGATGGTGTCGCCGGTTTCACCTAGGGCGTGGCGTCGGCGGGCGATTTCGCTGTTGATTTCGTGCATGAGCGTGGAGGTTTGAGCGGAGATGACGGTGTGTTGTTCCCTACGGGGTTGCCACCAGTCGCCGGCGAGTCCGGCTACTTCGGGGTGGGTGGCTTCTTGGACGCGGTGTCGTTTGATGTGATAGGACAGGCCGGATATGTCGCCCAACCGGATTTTGATGGTGGCGAGGGCTTCGGAGCGTTCTTGGAATCGCCAGAGTTCGGAGAGGGTGACCGAAGGGGTGGTGCCCGATTTGGCGAGGGCGGTGAACATTCCACCGGCTGCGATGGCGTTTTGCTGGGCAGGGTCTCCGACCAGGATTACCTTGCCCTGGGTGGCGGCGGCTTTGCCGCAGAGCGCTGCCAGGTCGCGAGTGCTGACCATGCCGGCTTCGTCGACGATCACCCAGGCCCGGTGTGGGAGGGGCTGGTGCTGGGTGACGATCCGGGCTAGGGTGTCGGAGGGGACCCCGAGGCTGTTCCCGAGGGTAGCTGCGGCCACGGCGGTGGGAGCGACGGCTACGACTTTTTCGTGGCCCACCGCTTCGGCGACGCGTTGCAGCATGACGGTTTTGCCCGATCCTGCCGGGCCGACGACTATCGCGCCGTTGGTGTGGGCGGTGAGGAGGGTGGTGACCGCGGCCGCCTGGTCGCTGCCCAGGTTCGCCAGGTCCGTTTGATCGAGGAGCGTTCTGGCAGGGGTGTCGGATTTGTCCGGTTCGCGCTCTTGCGGTGTCGAGTCGTTCTCGCTGGTAGTGGCGGAGGGGTGGATGGATTGCATCCAGGCGACAATTGCAACTTCGGCGGCGACCATTCCTGGGGAGTACCAGCGGTCTTTTTGCTTGATGAGCCTGTCCTGGACCAGGCGGAGCAGGATATCGGCAAGACGTTCCACGGCTTCTACCGAAGACGTGGTGTTGTCCAACCGGGCGGATACGGGTCCGGCGGTGATCACGGTGTAGATGGTTTTTTTCAGGTCTATGTCGGTGAGCCTGTTTGCTTGTTGCTCTGCGGTGGCCAGGATGTGGTCGATTACTTGGGTGGAGAGTTCTATTTGGTCGGTGACGATCACTTCGGGCCGGTCGTAGCGGTCGGGCGGGAGACGTTGGGCTGTGCGGTATAGGGACAGTTGCTGTTCGGGTTCTACCCCGAGCGCTGCGGCTTCGGTGCGCCACCCCGTGTGGGGGTCTTCACCTACCCCGTAGCGTTTGGTCGCTCGGGAGGCGATTGTGGCTGCGTTCCACAGTTCCAAACGTTCTTCCACCGTGGCGGCCCTTTGGCGTTGTTTCTCGAATTTGCGGACGCGGCGTTGGGCTTCTCGGGCTATCTCTCGGGATCGGTGGGACCAGTATTCGGACAGTTCCGCGGGGTTGCCTGCGATCTCGGCGTGCAGGTTGTCACCGACCCGATCCCAGGACCATCCCAGACGTCGGGAGAGTTCGGTGCGGAGCACCGCTGCGCCGTACAGGCTGGCGGGCATGAGATGGCGGTAGATCAGCCGCCCGTCCAAGGTGCGCCATTTCCCGTCTTCGCAGAGGACCCTGTTGTGGAACAGCAAGTGGCTGTGCAGCTGGGGGTCTCCTGATCGACTGGTCCGATGATCGAACCGCGCTACCGGTGCTCCTTGCGGGACCTCAACTCTTTCTGTCCCGCCCGCGCCCTTGCGGGAGGCGACTGCCCAGGTTTGCATGTAGTCCACTAATGCGTGGACGCCGGTGTCGAACGCGGCCTCGATGTGTGCTCGGGTGTGGGGATCGGATAAGGCCCAGGCGACGCTGATACTTTTCGGGGGTGAGAAGGTCAGGTCGAAGGCCGCGCAGGGGCGCCGCTCGCGGCGGATCCCGAGTTGGTCCACGAAGGTGCCTTGCACGGTGAAGCGACGCCCGAGTTGCTCGCCGGTGTTTGGTTCAACGGCGCTGAGAGAGGCTTGTAGGGCTTGATGTGTTACGACGGCGCCTGCGGCGACAGTCAGCCCACCGGCGTTTACCCACCGGCCCGGGGTATCTCCACCGTCCGTGTAGTACCCCGCCGAACCCACCGCCCGGCCTGCTGTGTAATAGGCGGCATGAGCGACGCTTTTCTTCCCGATCGACAGCATAAGACCTTCAGCATGAATGAAGGATCGGGTCAGAGCGTTCGCAAACCGTTCGTTAGGGCACCGAACGTTTGCGCGAACGTCTACGGCGGGGGAGGAGAGCCGCCCACGGGTCGGGGGAGGAATGCCCGCAATGCGGGACTTGGTCTAGGAATCCGGGGGGCTGGCCTTGCCCTCGAGGCAGGCGAGCATGCTCCAGGTTCTCCCTTGGAGAGTCGAAAGGGACACCGAAGGATGCCTCCACTTGGAGCGCCGGACGGATGCCACTGTGAGCAGGATCGGCAGAAAAGAGACACCCCAACATGGCGGCGACCGCTCTTTGACTTGCGCCGCGGCTGGTGAGATATCCATGGTCGCACACCCGACCCCGGCAGCGGGTACCGCGAAGCTGTTCAAGCGATTGAGGCGGCTATGCGTCCCGTAGCCACCTCAAGACCCTACAACAACGTCCCGGTGAGGTGATCTGCAACTACGGACAAGCCGCGGTAACGGAACACAGCATGGGACCGACAAATGTTGGGAGGGGGGTATTCTTGTGCTGTCTGGCAGGGCCGACATGGCAGCCACGGCAAGGAGGGGAGAGCACGCCCCCCACAGCCCTACAAGGAACCGAGGTCGTCCTGCACATCGCAGCGACACTGGGTTTACTTTTCCTCCCTGGGAATTGGTTCTCAGGTTTAGCCACCGTTTGGTTGGGCTGCGGGTCTGGTGTGGATCCATGCCTCGATGTCGCTTCTTAGCCAACCAACAGCCCGGGATGTGCTCCCGCCCAAACGGACAGGGTTCGGGAACTGTCCGTTCTGGCGCAGACGCCACAGAGTCGTACGAGACAGACCTGTAACAGCCACGACTGTAGGCATGCGCAGCACCTGAGGTAACCCTTCGGCGGGAGGGCCAGGTTCAAGGTGGGGAGGGATGGCCCATCCCCGGGGATGTTCGGAAAGCGATGTACTGTGTTTCATGCCCTCCACTATGAAACCACGCCCAGAACACGCGTTCGCAAACCGTTCGTATAAGCGTTCGCAACGTTCGTGTGGTGTCTGACCTGGGGAAACGCCAATTGTGGCGGCAAGCGTTCGCAGACCGTTCGCTGGGAGTCTCCTTGGTGAGGAGTCGTGTGAGTATGCTGCGAACGCTTTTGCAGAAGGTCCCCCGAATCCACCTCACACTGGCCTGCGCCACCCTGGAATGCTGGTGTTTGCCCACCCGAATTCCGTTGTGGGCACTGCTTTAGTGCAAACGTGTGGTTGAGGTCTTCGGTCCTTTTTCGATCTCTCTGGAAGTTCTCTGGTTACCGCTGGTATGGGCTATTCGATCACCGTGGATCCGCCAACGGATCGCCAACGCTCAACGCAGGCTGAGTTCCGAGCCGATCACCGAGTCCGTTCACACATTGTCGGGCCTACCACGCCTACCGCACAACTGTCCCCGCAAACCGGTTGTCTTCTTTCGGGCCTCTCCCAATTCTCGTCGTTGGTTGTGAAGCAGCTCAGGTGGAGCGGGAGCTATTGTCCGTGCGACCCGCCCTCCTATGGTGAGGGATCGGCGGTGTCACAGGTGGCCGGTAGCGTGCTTGGGTATGAGGGTTGGTTGGTGGCTGTTGTTTTTGGTGGCAGTGGCTTGCGGAGGCGATTCGACGGGAGTGGAGACTCCGGCCGAGTGGGGGGAGGAACCCGTTTGGGCCGTTCCGACATCCTCCACGGCAGTGGCGTCCGGGGAGAATCGGCTGGTGTCCGAGTCGCCGACGGAGGAGCTTGTGGCCAGCTTGCGGGTCGAAGAGGAGCGGTGGGAGGGGTACGATCGGGGGCTTTTCTCCCACTGGTCGGATCTCGACGGTGATGGGTGTGACACGCGGCGGGAGGTTCTGATCCGGGACTCGGCACCGGACTACTTGGTGATGGCGGCTGACCGGCCATGCTGGGTGGTGTCTGGCCGATGGGGGTCGCCCTATGACGGGCTGGTCCTGACCGACGCCGCCCACGTGGACATTGATCACTTGGTTCCGTTGGCTGAGGCCTGGCGTTCCGGTGCGTGGAGGTGGGACTCGGGGCGGCGGGAACTTTTCGCCAACGATGAGAGATCATTGTTGGCGGTCTCGGCCGTGTCGAACCGGACCAAGGGCGCGGACGATCCATCGGAGTGGTTGCCGCCGGTTGAGGAAGCAATCTGTCCCTATGCGGTGGCTTGGGTGGAGGCCAAGGTCCGGTGGGATCTGTCTGTGGACGCCTCCGAACTTGCGACCCTCAAGCAACTGTTCGGAGGTCCGTGCACGGGTTGGCTGGTGGCGTTGCCCTGACCCGGCGAATCTCGCCGTCGGTCGGTCGGATGAAACTCCCGATCCCGTCGCAAAACAACAGCTAGGAGCCCCGGAGGAGACCCTTCTGACGTCCTGGCAGTGTTACTCACGCACCCTCGTGGGATGCCTCCAACCTCTCAGAATGCGCAGGAAACAGGGATTCTGGGCCCCGCCACTGGGGCCAGGGTGGGTGTTTTGAAGCGTTCGTGGACCGTTCGCAAGGGAAACGAACGCTTTGCGAACGTTCGCCGATGAGCGAATGGCATGGTGTACCCAAGGGTTTCCCATTTGAGAGGAGCGATGACATGTTCACCACAGGGACGGATCGGCTTCCGGGTCGAGGGATGCAGGGGCCGCTGACTGATGCTGGCGAATGCGCTCGGAATGTTCGAGCGGCCCGTCGGGAACTGGTGCGCACCGAAGCCGCTAGGGATGTCGCATACGAGACGGCGATGTCCCTGGGGGACTTGGACGACGCGCCCAGGGAATTGTTGGAAGTGATCTGGTCCGCCGAGGACGACCATGCCGCCGCCGAGTTCCGGTATTTGGAAGCGAAACGAGCCTTCACCGAGATGGCGGCCGTCGTGGGGCCGGGCCTGTGCGATTCGGTCTGGCGGCAGGGCTGTGATTGTCTCCCCAATGGACCGGGCGGTACTCTGCCAGCGGCCAGTGTGGGCTGCAACCCTCTGGGTGAACTGTCGCCAACGGCGCATGTCGCTCCGACCGCTGGGAATGTGGGAGGTATGGCGACGGCCCAGACGGTGGACACACATCGTGGTGAATTGGGAGGAACGGAAGGGAGGCCAGGTTTGGTTGGTGTGAATGGTTTGAAGATTGATCGGCGGTACACCACTGCCGGTGAGGATCCGTACAGTGGGGTGACGTGGCAGCGGCGGGACGCTCGCATCACCAACCCGGACGGTTCGGTGGTGTTCGAGATGGAAGGCGCGGAGGTGCCTGCCGGTTGGTCGAGGGTGGCATCGGACATCATCGTCTCCAAATACTTCCGGAAGGCGGGTGTTCCGACCGACGGCGACCATCTGGATTCGGAACGGTCTGCCCGGCAGGTGTTTGACCGGCTCGCCGGAACGTGGCGACGGTGGGGTGAAAGACTTGGATACTTCGCCTCTGCTGGGGACGCGGCGGCGTTCGAGGACGAGATGCGGTACCAGCTGTGCAGGCAGATGGGCGCACCGAACTCGCCACAGTGGTTTAACACCGGATTGAACTGGGCCTACGGACTGACCGGCCCGCCGCAGGGATTCTGGTTTGTCGATCCCGAGACCGGAGAGATGGCCCCTTCCCCGGATTCCTACTCCCACCCGGCGCCTCACGCCTGTTTCATCCTCAAGGTCGAGGACGATCTGGTCAATCCGGGAGGGATCATGGATCTGTGGCTGCGGGAGTCCCGCGTTTTCAAGTTCGGTGCCGGTGCCGGCTCCAATTTCTCCGCTATCCGAGCCGAAGGCGAGCGCCTGTCCGGCGGCGGCACGTCCTCGGGGGTCATGTCGTTCCTGAGGGTCGGGGACCGGGCGGCTGGAGCTATCAAATCGGGCGGCACCACCCGCCGCGCGGCCAAGATGGTCATTCTTGACATCGACCATCCCGACATTGAGGCCTTCATCAACTGGAAGAAAGAGGAGGAGGAAAAGGCCAGGATCCTCATCGAACAAGGCGGGTTCCCTGCCGACTTCAACGGAGAGGCGTACGCCACTGTGTCGGGGCAGAACTCCAACAACTCGGTGCGGGTCACCGACCGATTCCTGCGAGCCGTGGAGTCCGACGGTGAGTGGCGGCTAACCGAGCGCACCACCGGCAGGGTGGTGAGGACCGTCCGGGCCGGGCACCTGTGGAACAGCATCGCCGCCGCCGCGTGGGCTTGCGCTGATCCCGGGGTCCAGTTCGACACCACCATCAACGACTGGCACACCTGCCCTGAGGGTGGCCCCATTCGGGGTTCCAATCCCTGTTCGGAATACATGTTTTTGGACAACACGGCCTGCAACCTGGCGTCTTTGAACCTGGTGGCGTTCTACGACGAAAAGACTCGGTCCTTCGACGTGGACGGGTTTCTGCACACCATTCGCCTGTGGACGATCATGTTGGAGATCTCCGTGGCCATGGCCCACTTTCCTTCCCGGGAGGTGGCCCGGGGTTCCTACGACTACCGCACCCTCGGCCTGGGTTACACCAACCTCGGGTCTCTGTTGATGCGCCAGGGCATCCCGTACGACTCCCCCCAGGGAAGGGCAGTCGCCGGCGCGGTGACCGCGGTTCTGACCGGCCACGCCTACGCCACCTCTGCGGAAATCGCCCAAGCAGTGGGCCCGTTTCCCAGGTTCGACGAGAACCGGGAGGCGATGCTGCGGGTGATCCGGAACCATCGCCGCGCCGCTTACGACGCTCCCCCAGGGGAGTACGAGGGGCTGTCCCGGACGGTGATGGGCGTGAGCAGACGGTATTGCCCCCCTGACCTGGCCCAGGCCGCCCGCGATGTTTGGGACCGGGCTTTGGCCCTGGGGGAGGTGCATGGGTTCCGCAACGCCCAAGTAAGTGTTCTCGCGCCGGGCGGGACCGTCGGATTGGTGATGGACTGTGACACCACCGGGGTCGAACCGGACTTTGCGCTGGTCAAGTTCAAGAAACTGGCCGGCGGTGGTTACTTCAGGATCGTCAACAATGCGGTGGAACCCGGGTTGCGGGCTCTCGGGTACGACGACGAGCAGCGGCGAGCGATCCTCGAGTACATGGTCGGAACGGGATCTCTCGAAGGGGCTCCGCATGTCAACCGTTGCAGCCTGAGATCGCACGGGTTTTCTGACACCGACCTGGACAGAATGGAGGGGGACATGGGTGATGGGTTCGACCTCCGGTCGGCGTTCGACGTCTTGGCTGTCGGCGATGTCACCTTGCGCCGCCTCGGCGTCCCACCCGACTTGGCCGAGCAGCCCGACTTTGATCTGCTGCGGTGGCTCGGGTACACACCGGAGCAGATCCGAGCGGCCAACGACCATGTGTTCGGCCGGCACGCCATCGAGGGCGCACCGCATCTGCAGAGAGAGCATCTGGGGGTGTTCGACACCGCCAACCGCAACGGCCGGCATGGGCAACGGTTCATTCACTACGAAGGGCACATCAGGATGATGGCCGCCGCTCAGGCGTTCATCTCAGGTGCCATTTCCAAGACCATCAACATGCCCAACGAGGTCAGCCCCTTGGATATCCGGGACGCCTACTCACTCTCGTGGAATCTGGGATTGAAGGCAATTGCCCTCTACCGGGACGGCAGCAAGGCCTCCCAGCCTCTCTCATCGACAACCACCACCCCTGGCGAGGAAGACGCCGAACTTGCCGACGCACTGGCGGTCGAACAGCGGTTGGCGTTCGGGCCCCTCCCCGAGGGGATCTCCCCCACCCAGGCGTGCCGCCAGGGTTTAAACCCTCCCCGCTTCGTGCTGTCGGCCAGCCGACGGGGTTGGACCCACGAGGCCCGGGTAGGCGGTCACAAACTGTTCCTTCGCACCGGCGAGTACTCGGACGGCACCCCCGGGGAGCTGTTCATCGACCTCGCTAAGGAGGGCACCACCCTGCGAGGGGTCCTGTCCTGTTTCGCTATCGCAGTCTCCAAGGGCCTTCAATACGGCGTACCCCTGGGGGAGTTCGTGGACACGTTCCTGTTCCAAACCTTCGAACCGCGGGGCTTGGTGCAGGGCCATCCCAGCATCAAGACGGCCTCGTCGATGGTTGACTACATCTTCCGGTCTTTAGGCATCGAATACCTGGGCAGGGAAGAACTCGGCCAGGTGCGTTCCACTTCTCAGCTCGAACTGGCGGCGCCGCCTGACCCCGCCGTGGCAGAAGCAGGCACACAACTCCGCCTGGAAGCGACCCCAGACGGGGCGGCCATAGCGGCGGTGCAGACCCGTCATGCTGGCCAGAACGGCTCCGCTTCCGCTTCTCAAATGTTCCTCGGGGACATGATGGGCGACGCTCCCATGTGCGACGAATGCGGCCACCTGACGGTCCGCAACGGCAGCTGCTACTGCTGCCTGAACTGTGGAACGTCGCTGGGCTGCAGCTGACCCCGCTATTAGAGAGGAGCAACCGGCCATGACGTTCATCGGGAACATCGTTCACGACCCTCCCTACGCCACTTGGCTACGGAACGCCGAGCGGCAACTGGCCGACGCCGACCGCCAACCCGAAGAAGCAATGGGAATCCGCGTCTCGACACCCACCGTCGGGCTCAACCGCTAAAAGGGCCGCCACCGAAAATGTTTCACACCCTACAGAAAGCATGGCTGTACCATGAATAGTGGCTCCGGTCGCTGGTTTTACGAACAACTGTTGTTGTTCGGTTTGGAGGAGGAAGATGGTGAACATCGCGTTGCCCCCGTCGCAGGAGATAGCCCGCTGTCGGGTACCGGAGACGATCGGGATCCAGGCGCGGATAGGCCAGATGGGCACCGCGGCGTGGACGTGGATGGCCATGTGGTGTCCACGCCACTTGGCAACAATCAGCGACCAGGAAGCACATTTCAAGACCCTGGACCGCAAACTGGAGCGGATCCTGACCGAATCGGAGATCCGGATAGGACAGCAACTGGGAGTGACCGATCTGGACGACCCGGACCAGATGGCAGAACCCCAGGAGGTAGCGATGGCGAACTTGCGAGCCGACTGGGTGGAGGTGTGCAGGGAGGAACCGACTCCGGTGTGGGATCCGGAGTGGACGGAGTTCAAGGTGGCTTACGGGGAGAGCCTGTGGGGCCGCTACCAGGGCCTCCCGATCGACATGCTGGCGAGAGAGATAATCGAGCACATGGGCCCGGTGAAGCTGTGGTGGACGGCGGCGAAACGCCAGCGGCAACGGGAACTGCAGCAGATTCTGGACAGGGAGATGTCACCGCTGGGACGGCATCTCACGTTCGACCTGGCGGCGCGGATGGCCAGGAGGCTCGATCCGCCGCCGGCGGAGATGGGCGAGTTGGTGAACTACCCGAGCCCACCCTACTAGCCGACCCGAGCCTCGACTTGTTCCGACCACCGTCGGGACAGATCGGCCGGATCGATGCCAACCTGGCGGCGTTGCGTCTGATCCGCAGGCGGAAGAAAATCGCCACCGTCGAGGACCAACGTATCCTCGCTAGGTGGTCGGGATGGGGAGCGGTACCCGCCGTTTTCGACCCTCACCACAAGCTCGGCCGACGGTACGGCGCCGCCATAGCCGACGTGCTGTCACCGGAGGAGTTGCGTTGGGCGGAGGCCAGCACCCTCAACGCCCACTACACCTCGCCGGAGGTCGCTGAAATGATGTGGGACCTGCTCCGACGGTGGGGCATCACCGAAGGCAGCGTGTTGGAACCCGGTTGCGGTGTCGGGGTGTTCATGGCCGGTGCCCCCCGGGGTGTCAACGTTGTGGGAGTGGAGATGGACCCGTCCACCGCGGCGATCTGTGCCGGGTTGCATCCCCGACACCAGGTAATCAACGAACGCCTGGAGGAGTTCCGCGGGGAGGGGTTCGTTGCTGCGATAGGGAACGTGCCGTTCTCGGAGGTGCATCCGTTCGATCCCGAACACAATCCCAACCGGCAGTTGTCGCTGCACAACTACGCCCTCTACCGGGCCTTATTGAGCCTGAAACCGAGAGGGGTGCTGCTGTCTATCACCTCCAGGCATACCCTGGACTCGCAAGCAGACCACCAGCGCCGCCAGCTCGCCAAGTGGGGCCACTTCCTCGGGGCGGTGCGCCTGCCCAACACCGCGTTCACCGAGCAGGCCGGAACGGCAGTCACCGCTGACATCGTGGCGTTCCAACGGCGGGAAACACCCCTATCCGACGAAGAAGCAGCTGAGCTCGAGGAGGCCTGGTTGGAATCGGTGCCCCAGGTGTGCGCTGACGGGGACTTCCACATGAACGGGTGGTTCGTGGAGAACCCCGACCTAGTGTGCGGCACGGTGCGCCTCGGGGGAATGTGGGGCGCCCGGGACGTCCGAGTGGTGCTAGACGAGACTTCGTCCCTGGTGGAAGTGGTCGGCACCGCCATCGGAGAGGCGGGAACCGCCAACCTGCCGTTGGGCGTTCCCCCCGCGGACGCAACGGAAGCCCCTGGGGAGGATCCGGTGTTGGATTGGTCACCGCCTCCCTGGTACCGGGAGGGCTCGGTTTTCGCCCCCGGACGCGGGTTTGTTCGGATCACTCGCAACAAACCAGTCACGTTCCACCCCAGAATTCCTGGGAACCAAAACCCGCAACTGGTGAAAACCCGTCTGCGGGCGTTGTGTCACCTCCGCGACGCGGCCCGCACGCTGCTGGCGGCCGAGCAGGCCGGGTACGGAGACGATCATCTGGACCGCCTCCGGTCCCGGTTGGATGCTGCCTACCGGTCGGCCCGTCGAGCGTATGGGGGAAAACCCCTCACCCGCCTAACCCCCAACGGCAACCGCCGCCGGGCCCACCTCGGAGAATTCCGCACCGACCCCGACTGCGGGCTGGTGCTCGGCCTCGAAGACATATCCCGCTCGGGAAAAGTGACCCGAGCGCCCATCTTTACCCGACGGACCGTCCATCCCGATGTTGCGCCGCAAATGGTCAACACGGTCGAAGACGCGGTGAAGGCTTCTGTGGGTCGCACCGGCCGCATAGACCTCAACCTGATGAAACAGATCACCGAGTTCGACTGGGACGAGACCGACCTGGCGGGGCTGGCGTTCTACGACCCCCAGGGTGGAGAGTGGGTGCCGTCGGTCCGGTATCTGTCCGGGAACGTCCGAGCGAAACTGAACACCGTCGAACAGGCCAACGATCCCCGCCTGGAACCCAACCGGGAAGCCCTTCTGGCCGTCCTGCCCAAGCCGTTGGAGTCGGGAGACATTCATGCCGGGTGCGGAACCCCGCTGCTGAAACCCGACGAAGTGCAAGAGTTCATCGAAGCCACCCTTCCCGACAGCCGAGGCAACATAGCCGTTGTGTACACCGACGCGGCCGGGTGGACGATAACGGGGGATTTGTACCACGGCGCCAAGGAGAGACAGGACTGGGGCACAGCCCGCCGCACGCCCCTTGAGATCGTCGCCGCGGCGTGGGCCGGTCGCAAGATAGAGGTGAAAGACACCGTCTACGACGATGACGGGAACCGCCGCCAAGTCCTCAACGAGGTGGAAACCGCCGCCGCTTCGGAGAAGACCGAAAAGTGGAACAACCGCCTGGCGGAGTGGATGTGGGACGAAGACCCGACGCGGTGTCATCAGCTGGTGGAGCGGTACAACGACATGTTCAACGCCTGGGTGCCGCCTCGATATCCCGCCGACTGGATCGGACGGCCTCCCGGCCTGGCGACCGGGATCGAACCCTATGAACATCAGGCCGTGGCCGCGGCGCACATCGTCGACGTTGGTGACTTCCTTCTCGGCCATTCCGTCGGCGCGGGGAAGACCATGACCATGGCCATCGCCGCCCAGGAATCGAAACGGCTCGGTCTCATCCGCAAAGCAGCATTCGTAGTACCCAACCACCTCGTGACTGACTTTGCCGTGGAGTACCAGAGGGTGTTCCCGAACGCTCGCCTGTTGATGCCCGACGAAGGGCGAACCCCCGGACCCGAGGAGAGGGAAGAGTTCGTAGCCCGCTGCGCCTGGGGCGACTGGGACGGGATCATCTTATCCCACAGCCTGTTCACCATGCTGAAGCTGCGGCCCGAAACCAGAGCCCAATACCTCCATGAGGAGCTGTTGGACTGGCGGGGAGCGTTGCAGTCGTATCGTGCGCAAACAGACGAACATGGGGGCAGGGACCGCCTCACAGTCAGGCGCATGCAGAAGGCCATCGAGCAGCGGGAAGCGCAACTGCAGGAACTCATCGAGACCCAGTACGTCAACCGCGAACCCGCCTATTGGGAAGACCTCGGCGTCGACTACCTGTTCGTGGACGAAGCGCACGAATTCAAGAACCTCAGCATCCCCAGCATGAACCGCGATCTCGCCTTCCGCGGAAGCGGCAAAGCCACCGGATTGGACATGAAGCTTCGGTGGATGCGCTCCCACTACGACCGGTCCCACGGGGTCGTCACCGTGGCCACCGGCACCCCCATCGCCAACAAGCTCATCGAACTGGCGGTGATGCAACGGTATGTGATGCCGGACATGCTGGCCCAATCAGGCCTGTTCCGCTTCGACGACTGGGTGGCGCAGTTCGGACAGCGCAAGGGCGCCAGCGAACTCACCGCCGCCGGCCGCGGGTATAAGTGGCGGGAGCGGATCGCTCGCTACACCAACATGCCGGAGCTGTTCACCATGCTGGCGGTGCGGGCCGACATCCGCTCGGCGGAACAACTCGGGTTGGACCGTCCCTCCCTGGTGGGTGCCGAACCCAACATACACACAGCGCCGCCCACACCACATTTGAACAGTTTCATGGACTCTTTGGACGACCGCCAACAGAACCTGGAACAGCCCGACAACATGCTGGCCG
This sequence comes from bacterium, assembly GCA_028820935.1. Lineage (NCBI taxonomy): Bacteria > bacterium. The sequence goes on from JAPPHZ010000047.1 coordinate 17,565, forward strand.
TCTGCACAGACGCTCAGAAGGCCTCCCTCCACCTCGGCCTGGTCGGTTTGCCCCAAGACAATCCGTCCAAGGTGCTCCAGTGCGCCGAGGAGGTGGCCGGCCTCTACCACAGATACGCCGATGTCGAATACCGCTCAGAGGATCCCAACGCCCAACCGGGCGCTCTGCAGGTGGTGTTCTGCGACAAAGGAGTACCCGATGGTGCTTCCACCGTCCCCATCTACGACATCCTGGCATCCCACATGACCAAAGCGGGCGTCCCCCGGGAGAAGATACGGTTCATCCACGACTACAAGACCCCCGCCGCCAAGAGCGCCCTGAACAAACGATGCCGCAACGGAGAGGTGGCGGTACTGATCGGTTCCACCGCCAAGATGGGCACCGGGATGAACATCCAAGACCGAATGATCGCCCTCCACCACTTGGACTACCCGTGGAGACCCGCCGACATCGAACAGCGGGAAGGAAGGATCCTCCGACCCAAGAACCAGAACCCACAGGTCTTCATCAACTACTACCTCACCGAAGGGTCCGCCGACGCGTTCTCGTTGCAGACCATCCAACGCAAACAGGTGCTGATCGACCAGTTCCGCTCCGGTAACTGCGACCGCATTATCGAGGACATCGACACCGGATCCGACGCAGCCGTGTTCGGAGCCATCAAGGCCCTGGCCACCGGCGACCCACGCTCGGTCCGCCTCAACGAACTCAACACCGAGATCACCCAACTCACCACCCGCCACCAGGCCAGAGTCGTCCAACAACAACGCCTCCGACGGCACATTCAAAACTGGGAACGTGCCATCCCCAAAACCGAACAGCGCATCCGGATGCTGACCGAACTGGCCGAAGACCCCGGCGACCTGGAACACATCACCCTCCCCGAATGGCAAAACACACCCGACGAAGCCGACTACTGGAAGACCATGGCCCGCCACGGCCCCAACCATTGGCTGTGGAGAGGCATGGCCGTGACCGAACACCGGATGTGGTCCCGCAACCGCCGCCGCCTCGGTCGCCTCGGGAACATCGACATTCACCTGGCCCGCCGCCCCTACAACCGGCGAAGCGCCATGTTCGCCATAGAACTCGGCGACCCCAACACCGGGCTGGGGTTTGTCATCTCCCGCAAAGACTGGTCACGGCACTTCCACAACCCTCACACCAAGAAACCCGTCCAGATGGACAAACGCATCGGCCATGCCCTCGGACGCATCCCCGACCTCATCGCAGCAGCCCAGAAGAAGCTGGAGGAGATCAACTCCGAACTGCCCAAGCTCAGGGATGCGATCAGCCCGGTCGACCGTACTGACCTCGACCTTCTCGAAGCCGAAAGAGCCGCCCTGGAAGAAGACATCACCAACAACCCCATAGAGCGGATACTCCCCCAGGAGGACCTTCCAGACCGGCACATTTCGCTGTAAACCCCCCACCCCGGGAGTCCGAATAGGAGGAACCTCCAGAACATGGCAACCAAAGACAAAACCCCATCCCCGGGCAAGGAAACCCCCACCCACACGCCCGTGGACTTGTCCCCACTCGAACTGGAAAGCGACGACCAAGGGCGGATCGCCCGACATCCCGCCGGGTTCGTAATCGCGGTCGCACCCGAATACGAAGAAGCCGACCCACGCTCCGACTCCTAGACGAGGAGGACAAATTTGGCCAGCACAAAGCGCATCGACAGAGTCCAGGCGGTAGCCACCGAAGTGGCCCAGGCCATGGCCACAGCCATGGAGAGCAACCCAAGCCGGTGGACCCAACCGTGGAGCGCCCTCGGTGCCGCAACCCCCCACAACCCCGTCTCCGAAGTGATCTACAACGGCATAAACCGGTGGGTGCTGACCGTGGCCGGTGTGACCTTCGGCGACGACCCGAACGCCTGGGCCACATACCGTCAATGGCAACAGGTCGAATGCCAGGTACGCCGCGGGATGCACGGCGTCTACATCATCCGGCCCATGTTCACCCGCTGCTGTAAGGACAGGAAGTGCCGGGACGGTGACCTGTGCGGCAACTCCCGCCGCCTAGTCGGAATCACTACCCATACCGTTTTTCACCACACCCAGGTGGACGGCGAAGTCCCACAAGACCCACGGTTCACGGCCGTAGAGCACGCTTCCTTTGAGCATGAAGAGATCGACAGGATGTTCGACACCCTGGGAGCGACCCGCGAATACGGCGGCGACGAGGCCTGCTACACCCCGGAGACCGACCGTATCCGGATGCCCAAGCCAGAGCAGTTCTTCGACGTCGGCGGCTACGCCTCGACCATGGCCCACGAATACGCCCACTGGACCGGCCATCCCTCCCGCCTCAACCGCTTCGACGAATCCACGATCCCCAGCCGGGAGGAACGGGCCTTCGAGGAACTTACAGCCGAACTCGGGTCGGTCATCATCTGCAACGCCCTCGGAATGGAACACGAACCACCCCCCCAGCACGCTGCCTACCTCACCTCTTGGACCAAGGCACTCAAAGGCGACAACGGCGCGGCGATCATGCTCACTGCCTCATCCCAAGCCACCAAAGCGGCCGCTTGGATCGTGAACGGCATCCAACGAGGACTGGAACAAGGACGCACCACCCCCGCAACCGAGGTGATCGTCGCCCAGCAGAAACCAACCAACGTCCTCCCCCAACCGGCCCGCACCGAGACCGTGGCAGCCCGCGGTCTCAGCTTGTAACCCCCGGCTGCCTGACCGGCCCAGAACCTCGAAGGAAGGCACTCGATGCGCCCGGCGCACCCTCACCTTGGGTCATGGCGTTTGCCCAGGTCAACACCGAAACGAACGGTTTGCGAACGCTCATGCGAACGGTCTGCGAACGGTCGAGGAAACGCCTGTTGCATAGTGGTGGCCATGCACAGCGGAACGACCTTCAGCAGCCGTCCCTTCGAGCATCTGATAGCCGAGGTCGCTGACCTGAAATACCCATGCGGCGCTGCCGGTTCCCCTGACAATGACCCGCCCACCTCCGTGGGCAAGTTGCAACGCCCAACCTCGACGGTCTCCACCACCTTGACCGGACGGACCGAAACCAGCGAAGCCCCGGGTCCCGTCTCCACGGAGGACACTACCGCAACCAACGGGTTCGGCGCACCTACCTACCTGGCGCGGATCCGCCTGGCGACCCTGGTCCTCCCCACCGACAGCCCAACCGAAACCGGGCGGACCGAAACCGGTGAAGACCCGGACCCCCCATCCCGCACCGAAGCGACGACGGATCAAGGTCCGGTGGATGGGTTCGATGATTTGTTGGCGGCGGCGGAGTTTTCCGTGCGGGCCTCGGAGAGCCGTCCCCAACCGGTTGAGGTGGGGACTGTCAGCGGGGTGTCAATGGGAGGGACGGCCCGGCAGGTCACCGCGGCCGCTGTGGCTAACGGCGGTTGGTTGGATGCATCGTCGGTTCGTAGCGACGGCAGGGTGAGTGTCTTTCGGCGTCGACTGGCGAGAGCTGGGGCTGTCACCGGGAACCTGTTTGACGGTGACCGGCTGATAGTGGCCGGCCGGAACTTAGAGCAGAGAAAGGAAGAAAGCAAAATGTTGACCCTATTTGTCTTGGCACAGGCCACACCGGCCCAGCGTGGGATATTCGACATCTTCACGGAGCTTGTTAGCGATGGCTTCAAGGCCGCCGTGGCGGTGATCGGGTTGGCTGCGATCGTCGGTGGGATTGTGGTGTTTATGAAAACGAAATCAATGCCGGCGCTGCTAGGCGCGATAGCCCTCGGTGCTGTGGCGGTTGGTCTTGCTGTGAACATGTACTTCTTTGCCGATGCGACATCGGCGGAGTTCAATCCTGACGCTCCGCGGGTCGGCAACGTCGGGAACCTGCAGTACGGCACTCCCGACGGTTCCTGAACGGCGGGGAACGCGTGGTGCGTGTCGTTCGAGTGTTCACACAGGCCCGCAGGCGGCCTAGCGAAATAGGCCGCCTACCGGGTTTGAGCCTTCCCTGGACGTTCACTATTGCCCAGTTCTGTGTTGGGGCGGTGGGCTGTCTGGCGGCGTTGTGGATGCTGAGGTCGGGGGTGCATGTTCTGTTGGCGTTGGTTGTGGTAGGGGCTACCTTGCTGCTCGGGCGGTCATTGCGACGAACGCGGGTCGACGAGCGGTCGATGGTGACAGGCGTGGCCGGGTGGCTCCGGTGGCGTTTGCGGCGGCGGGTGTGGAAGCGGTTGGCACATCGCATGGCTGATGCCGTAGTAGACAATGTGGTGGTCGGGAGAGATCATTCGGCTTGGATGGTGTTCGCGGTCGGGTCGCCACATTATGGGATGTTGCTGGACACCCAAGCCGCGTTGGGGTCGCTGGATGCGGTCGAACGACTGGTCGAGTCGGTGACGGCCCGGCGGTGGCGGTTGGTGTCCACGCTGGCTACCGTGGACGCGGACACTGTGGCGGCGCGTATGGCCGCCACGTCCGACCGTGAGTCGTGGCGGGTAGAGATAGAGGCGGAGCGGAAGCGGTTATCACGGGGGATGGAGTTGACAGAACGTAGGTTTTGGCTTTGGGTGGAGGGCGATGTAACGGCTGAACCGGCGGGGCCGGTGGCGCGATATGCGCATCGAGTGCAACGGATGTTGGGGTTGGCGGCACCCGCCCGGGCGAGTTGGGTGGACAGGGAGGCCATGGCCCGGGGGGCGGAGGCGACGGTTGCCAGGGCCGCCAATGCGGTGGGGCTGCGACCGGCGACTACCGGCGAGGTGATGGAGTTGTTGGAGCGTATCCCTCGGGGGTCTGCGTTCGTTCCCCCACCGGAGCCCGACGACGACTTGCCCCATTTGCTGCCGGTGCCCAAGCCCGGTGGGGTGATGATCGGCAATGGGATGGTGGACGGCGGATCTGCCTGGCGGCTGGGAGAGGCTATGTGGGCGGAACCGATCCGGGGGGTGGCGGTGGCGGCGATGCCGTTTGATGGGAGGGTGGCGCACACCACGGCCGTGGTGGCCCAGTTGCCGAACGCCTGGCGGTTGCCCGGCGGCGGAGAGCTGTTGTGGAGGTTGGACAAGTTGGATGCTCCTTGGGAGTGGTGTGTGGATGTTTCGGTGGTGCCGCATTCGGTGGCGGCTGCGAAGACCCGCAATCAGGCGCGACGACTGACCTCGGAATATGCCCAGTTTGCGGGGGATCCAGCCGGCCCGCCGCCGGAACTGGACTTGGCCCACGAGTTGGTGGAGACCCAGCGGAGGGCGTTGGCCGAGAGACAGAACTCCGACGAGTTGGTGATCTCGGTGGCGTTGGCTACTGCGGTCCGGGTGGATGGCGAAGATGTAGTGGCAGCCGGGGAGCGATTGAGGCGCAGGGTTGAGGGGTTGCGAGGCCTGGCCGCATCGGTTCAGGTGACTTTGGGTGTGCCTTCAGGTGATCAGGTCGCCGCGCGGCGGTGGTGGGCTCCGCAACGGGTCCTGGGGCCGGTCGCTAGGGATTATCGACAGTATGTCATGGCTGATGGTTTGGCAGGCCTGGGCCCGTGCCTTCAGTCGCAGTTGGGAGATCCCCGGGGAGCGTTGTTGGGGATGATGGACGATCGTGGCGTTCCGGTACCGGTGTTGTTCGACCCCACCCTGGGTCCACGGGCACAGTCGGTGGGTGGCCACCCCCGCTCACCCTCGATGGGAATCGCGGGGAAGTTAGGGTCCGGCAAGTCGGTCTTCGCCAAAAGGGTGCTGTGGACGGCGCTGGCCGCCGGCGGCCGGGTTGTGGTGGTGGATCGAAGCAATATGGACAATGGCACCGGCGAGTATGTGGAATTCGGTAAGGCGATCGCCGGGCTCTCTCCGGAGATCTCCGTGGAAGTGATCAATGTGACTGATCCTGCGGCTGGGAGCATCGACCCGATGCGGGCCATACCCGACCGGGAGTTGGCGGCTAAGACGGCAGTGAAGCTTTTGTCTTATGCGGCCGGGCTGGATCCCCGCTCCAAGGTGGCGTCGGCGATAGCTCGAATGGCGTCGGAGCGGCACGGTGTCCCGCTGTTGTCGATGGTTCGGGAGGCCGCAACAGGGGCGCCTGAAGGTGGGGGCTGGTCGCGGATCGTGGATTTGGTGGAGGTGCTGGCAGCCGACCAGATCGGTGGTGCGCTGTTTGATCCACGACGCCCACCTGCCGACCTCACTGCCGACCTGATCGTGTTGCATGCCCCCGGGCTGTCGCTCGTGGAGACGCCTGATACCCCCTCGGAGGTGGCAGCGACGGCGGTAGTGCTGGGTTTGATGTTGGTGGCCCGGGCGGTAATCGCTCCCCCGGAGCGGTACGGGGCCCTGCTGTTGGATGAGGCATGGTCGGTGTTGGACGATGTGAGATCCCGGAGTGTGGTGGTGGAATCGATCCGTGACGGGCGGAAGCACAACGCTGCTGTGCTGTTGGCCACCCAGTCCCCTTCGGACTTTTATGCCTCTGCCGAGTTGGCCGAATTGTTGGGATACTTCGCCGTGTTTGGTGTCGAGACAGAGTCCGCGGGACAGGCCGCAGCCAAGCTGGCGGGGATCGACCCCGACCTAGCAACACCGGCTCTCATGTCCCTGCCGACGGGTGTGATGATGTGGCGTGATGTTTACGGCAGGAACGGTCTGGTCGACGTGTTGCTTCCTGCCGACCCGCGGCTGGCAGCGGCGATCGACACGACCCCCGCGGCGTCCGAGCGGTCGGCGGCGGTGTCGTGAACCGTCCACAGTGGCTTCTCGGAGCAGCCTTGGCGGTGGTTGTGCTGGTTGGGGTCGGGGCGGGGCTGGCCGTGGCGCAGGAACCGCAACAGCCCAACCAGCCGGAGGAGACGTTGGCGGAGTGGGCAGCGAAGGTGGAGCAGGCGAAGGCCGACTTGATGAATGAAGTATTGGACTGCCAGCGAATGGCTGGGCAGCCTGCCACCACCAATATCGGCTCGTCGACGTTCAACTTTGACCTTCCCAACCCCGCCGATGCCACCTTCAATCTGGACTACTTCGTCAGCGATTGTGATCGGAAGATCCCCCAAGGCATGAGCCTGTCCAATCTCGGAGGGGACTGGCTGGGAAGCGGGAGCGTGGCGGTAACCACGCCGGGGTTCGCTCTGACCCGTTACCAGATGTATTACGACGGCGGATGGATCCTGTCAATGTGGCGGAAGTTCCTCGGCACCTTTATCTCTGGGATGTGGTTTCTGGCCACGGTGCTGCTGCGTTTGGGAGTTTGGGCTTTTGACTTCGTGGCGGCCGGGCGGCTGAGTGACATCATCGGGTCCATACCCTCCAGTATCAGCGAGGTCCTGGATAGGGACATTGTGCAAGGGATGCAGCTTCGATGGGTGGCGGTGACCGCCATGGGTGTGGCAGGAGGGTGGGGGTTGGTGCGCCAGCAGTGGGCCACGGCTGCCGGCGGTGTGGCGTTCTCGCTGGTGGCCCTGGCCGTTGGTGGGTTTGTTCTCGCCAACTACAACGGCTACTACCAGGGTGCCCAGGCAACCTCGTCGGCGCTGGTCGCGGAGGTGCTGAAGATCGGCGACGGTTCCGCCACCACACGGCCGGGGCAGATAGATACACCGACGATGATGGCTCCCCTCCTCGACGCCGCCGTGCATGTGCCGTGGGAGCAGCTGAACTTCGGGCGGGAACTGTCAGGGGACTGTGAGATAAGGGCAGGTGTGGACATCCTGGTCCGAGTCGGCGGTGTCGACAGCACCTATCCGCGGGATCGGATATCTCAATGCCCGGGCGGGCATGAACTGGCATTGTTTAACGCTTCGGCGTCGCTGGAGCGGGCGTTCGCGGTGGGCGTGGTCACTGTCGGGCAGACAATGATCGCTCTGTTGATCCTGTCTACCGCCGGGATGGCGATGCTGTCCGAGGTGTTGATGGCAGCGGCGTTCGCGGTGTTGCCGGTAGCAGCGGTGCTGGTGGGGTTCCCGGGATTCGGCAGGAACGTGGCGGCATCGTGGCTGACCATGCTTTTGCAGGGCATTACCGGCTTGGGAATCGGAGTGCTGTTTCTTCGCCTGATCCTCCTGGTGACGACCGCAGTGGCCGAGAACTTCGCCGACCTGGCGCTGCTGGAACGGTTCATGGTGTTCATGTTGATCGCGGTCGGGGCGTTCCGTCTGCGGAAGCTGGTGCCGAAGGCAAGAGCCAAAGTGTCGGCGACCCTGGCGGGCAAGGTCGCCACGGCGGGCACCCCCGGCGGTGGTGGTGGAGTCGCCCCGGCGGTGGCGGGCGGCGTCGCCGGCGGCCTAGCCGGTAGCGCGATCCGGGCTCACATGCTGCCCGCCCAAGGTGTAGTGGGTGCCGCCAAGACCGCCGGGAAAGTGGGGCAGAAGACCACTGGTGCGCTGGCAGCCTACCGTGCCGTCAGCGCCTCCCGGTCCAACCTGAAGGTCGCGGCGGCCCAGGCGGGAGAAAAACTGCCTGCCGGTAGCGGCTTGTTGGATATGACCAAAGGACCGCTCGGCCCTGCAGGAACCAGGGGACCCGGCCTGGCCGCGGCGGCGGGTATTGGGATGGCCAGCGGCGCGGTGAGACTCCTGAGCGGCGGCGCCAAGAAGGCCACTACCCCCCTTTCGGTTGGTGCCCGGGCTGTGTACGACTGGGCCAACAGCCCATCCGCCGGTAAAGCTGCCATTCCCCCGTCGACCGGGCAGACACCTACCGGGCAAACACCCGACGCCGACCCTCCCACCACCGCACGCTCTTCCGAACGTCCCCCCAGTGGGCCGGTTTCCGCTACGCCGGCAGGTGCTTCCCCCGCCCCTCTGCCACCGCCGCCCCCGTCGCTGGAGTTTCCTCCCGACCGTGTGTATGAGGAGGAACCGAGAGGCGAGGAACTCGTTTAGCGCCATGGGTAGCAAAAGGCACCATCGGGCCACGGCGGCGGCTGCGGCCGGGACGGATGCGTTCCGAGCGTTCCATGGGGATGTGGTTTCTGCGGGGCGGTTGGTGTGGTCGGTGCTGCGCAGCCGCTGGTTGCGCCGCCTGGTGGCGGTGTTTGCGGTGGTCATTGGAACCCTGGGGCTGGTACTGTTCGATGGCGAGCCGCTCAATGGAACGTCCCGGTGGAATGGGACAGCCGGGCTGGCGTTTGGGGTCCCGCCTCGCCTGTGGGTCGCCTATCAGGCATCGTCGAGGGTGTGGTGTTTACCGTCCGGGGAGGTGGCGTTGAGCGGCGAACCGATGGCGGCACCGTGGATGCAGACCGACTGGCGGCTGGTGGCGGCAGTCGGGAGGGTGGAATCGGCTCATGCGTCCGGTGTTGAGATCGACGCGTTCGGGGATACCAGCCCGTGGTTTTTTGGTCCGATGTTGGATGGGTCCAACCCGCAGTGGCTAACTGTTAGCGACAGCGACGGTGGGCGTTGGGATTTGACGGAGGAGTGGGATCGGGCGGTGGGGCCTATGCAGCTTCTGCCTCAGACCGTGGCGTCGCATGGCATTGACGGCAACGGGGATGGGATCGTGAGCCCTCATAACGTGTGGGACGCTGCCGCGTCGGCTGCCTATTACCTGTGCGTCGCCGGGGGATCGTCCCGGGACCGAGTGCAGGCGCTGTTTGCTTATAACCGGTCGGAGGAGTATGTGAGGGATGTGCTGGGGTTCTACGCCGAGTTCGTAAACGCTGAATTACCGGCGGAGACGACGCCGCGGTTCCCGGCGGGTGCGCCGTTGGCGTATGTGCCACCGTTGGGACCGGTCGCCGACATCAGCGGCGACGGGTCGCCCCAACCCGCATTGCGGGCGTTCTTGCATCGCCTCGGTCGGGGAGAGTTCCTGGAAGATGTGGAGGTGGTGTGCGCCGGTGACGGGGGATGCGTTTGGACGGCGGACCGCGGGACCGACTGGGTTGGCCAATGGGATGGTCTGCGGAAAGTGGGGTTCGCCGGTCCGGTCCGGTTCGCCGACCTAGGTGTGGCTGTGCTGGGGGAGGCGGCCCGGTATGTGCGCGTGGCGCCGCTGCCGAACAGTGGGGGAGAGTTGAGTTGGCCGGTGGCTCTGCGGCCGCCGCCGCAGCCCTCCAGGGCCGCGCCGCCCGCCTGGTTCTCGGCGCATGTTCCGATGGTGGACGGCAGCTGGACCGCACCCGGCGACATGGTGGTGTTACCGACTGTTCCCGGGCAGTGGGTGTTCGCCCCGACGGAGGGCACCGTCAGGGTCGACGGGAGGTCCGGTTGTGTGATTGTGGTGGACGGCGAGGGGTGGACTTGGTCGGTGTGCGGCGTGGCCACAGAGCACCGAACCGGAAAGGCACCGGCAGGGGTGGGTATAGCCTCGGCGGAAGGGGAGGTGGCTTTGCGGCTTGTCAGTCCCGAGGGGAGGGACGCCTGCCTGCAGCGGCTATTCGGCCTATGGTCGGCGGACCGGGCGGTAACCCCGGGCCAGTTGGATCGAGACATCAAGGCGTGGCAAGCGAGGGCCGTCCGGTTGGCCGCCGACGCGCTGGCCGAGAGGGTAGTGAACGAGAGGCTGGAGTTGGCGGTGCTGGCTGCCGAGGCCCGGGCCGAGACGGATCGGTTGGAGAGGGCATTGTATGAAAGTTGCAGGACATGAGAGGGTCTTCTAGGTCCCAGAGGGCCCACCCGAGATTGTTCGAGTGGGGAGGTGTCGAGTGGTGGGTTCTGATACCTGGTGGTCTCCTGTTCGGATATGTGGTGTTGACCGCCGCTTTGTGGCTTGGGACCTTCGTTGTCGGCGCTGACGCCGGGTGGGCATCACCCGCGGACATGTTGGGTCTGGTGTGGGCCATGCTGTCGCTGGGTCATCGGCTCGATGAGGCTTGGCTGTTGGGCGGCCACGCGCACGCGGTGGCGGCGGCGGGATGGCTGTGGGGGATAGCCACCACCGTGGCAGTGGCGCTGTGCGGCACGGGAATGGCGGTGTGGGAGTGGTGGCAAGCCGACCTGCCGTTACCGAAGGGAAAGCCGAAAGCGCGGCGCATGAAGGAGGTACGTCTTAGGGATTGGCCGATCAAACCGCCCTACTCGCCGACCCGACCGGGCGCCGGGCTGCTGCTGGGCCATCCCCGTTATCGCCGCGGCAAGGTGACCGTCGCGGTGGACGGTCTGCCCGGTCTGGTGATAGGCCCGACGGGATCGGGCAAGACCCGCCACGTCATCGGCCCGAACATTGCCCATTGGCCGGGTCCGGTAGTGGCTACCTCGGTCAAGACGGATCTGGCCGAGTTAACCCTGCCGCATCGGCAGCCCAAGGGCCGGGTCTTCGGCTACGAACCCACCGGACGGCTGTGGCCGTGGATGCAGGAACTGGGAATAACACCAGTCGTTTGGGATCCCGTGGCGATCCTCAACGAAGTGGGAGCCACAAGGGAGAACGCCGATCTGCTGGCACAGTTCCTTTCCTCCCAGTCGTCCGCGCACCAGGCAGGCTCGGCGGGCCTGTGGGCAAGACTCAGCCACCAGGTCATCTCCCAGGTGCTGCTGGTGGCCGCCGAAACAGGCCACTCCCTATATGACGCTCAAAACTGGCTGGCCAACCTGGTCGAATTCCGCCAAAAGGAGATCGACCCGGACCAACTCAGCGCCCAAGGAAAGTTGAGTATGAAACGGCTCCGGGAAATGGCCGCCAAGGACCCCAAACTATTGGGAAGCGTAGAGGTCTCCATCCTCGAGGTCGCCAACGCCCTGACCTTCACCGCCGAGAACCCCGACGCGCCGTCCCTGCCCACCACCGTCACCACCGCCGACAGTCAGGACACCCTCTATCTGATAGCCGATCACCTGAGCCAGGGAACCCACCAGGCGGTGTTCGCCGCCGTTCTGCGACACCTATTTCACCTCACCGAAACCCATCACCCGCCGGCGGGAGAGGAACCCCCGCGGCCCCTGTTTGCTCTGGACGAGTTGGCCAACCTGGCCCGGCTGAAAGACTTCCCGCAAGTGCTCTCCACCATCCGGTCTCACGGTCAGGTGCTCACTGGGCTCCAGGAACTGTCGCAGCTGGTGGCCGGGTGGGGGAGAGACAACGCCACCACCATCATCGGGAACCATCCCACCAAAATACAACTCGGGGGCAGCTCCGACGCCAGCCAGCTCCAGGCGTGGGCCACGCTGAGCGGCAAACCCGACGACGACAACAAGCACACCGACCCAGCAAGTTGGCGGAAGATCAAACCCGGGCGGGGCAGAGTCCTGGCCGGAGACATGGATCCATTCGATCTGCGCCTGGTGAAACCACAACGGTGGCTTAACCCTCTGGGAGAGAAGCCCGAGCGGAATGGGAGTCCCCCGACCCCAACGCCACCAACGAGGCCAACTCCAGGAGGGGAGACCGCCGTATTCAACGGTCCCTCTGAAACGGAGGGGGCTTTCGGGGGGTTCGACCTACAGGAAATGTGCCAAGCCGAACAGTTGACAATCGAACCGATCACCGTTCCCAACCCAACCACCCAGGACCCAGCGGAAGGGCCCTTCCTGCCGGTACCGATCGCCGACCGCAACGCCGAAGCCTACGCACGGTCGCAAGCCACCGCGGAAGACCCGCTGCCCTCTGATGGGGGAGGGCACCGGTCGGAAGTCCACCCGGACGTGCAGTACCGATTCGACGAAGACGGGGACGAATGTTGGCGGTGGGCGGGTGAAACCGAATCGCATTACGGGGAACCACCGAGTATCGAATACGACAGCGTAGGGGGATACGAACTATGACAGAGCAGAACAGTCCAGGTGCCGTAGGGCAGGAGTTGGCGAGCGCAATCGCCATATCCATCGAGACCAACCCCAACACCTGGACCCGACCGTGGAGCGTCACCGGCGAAGCCACACCCCACAACCCGATCACCCACGAGATTTACCGTGGCGTCAACCGTCTCCTGTTGTCCAACGCCGCCTACGCCGAAGCACACAAGGTGGGAGCGTGGGCTACCAAACGGGACTGGCGCAGGGCCGGGATCGACGTGGAACCCGACCGTCCCGGCATTGCCATAGTTGTGCCATCAGAAACAACCTGCTGGGACGACCCCGCCTGCGACGACGGGTGCGGCAAAGCCACCATCCGGGGCTTCCGGACTTCCACCGTCTTTCATTACACCGCCACCGGAAGCGACCAGCCACCGGCCACCCATCCCCGCTTCCAGACAGCGCCACCAGCCTTCACCGCCGACCAGATAAGCGAAATGTTCGCCGGGTTGGGCGCCGCCATCGAAACCGGTGCCCAACCGTACTACTCGCTAACCACGGATCGAATCACCATACCCACATCGGACATGACAGCCGGCCTCGACCACTGGGTCTCGACCCTGGCCCGGGAACACATCCACTGGACCGGCCATCCCTCCCGACTTAACCGGCAAGTCCGCAAGGCCACCAGCCGACAGCAAGCCCTACAACAGTTGGTCGGAGAATTCGGGGGACTGCTGCTGACCAACTCTCTGGGACTGCACTACCACCCGGGGCAGGAGAATCAGAGCACACGACACGCATGGGTGTCACAACTGCAAGGCAGCACGGGCGGGCGCGTCATCAGCGAAACGGTCGCATCGGCCTGCGCCGCCGCGCAGATGATCAGAAACGGCCTGAACCCCATTCCCCAAACGTCCCGACACCAGCCAACAGCCACCGAACCAACGTCCGACCACGAACCGTCCAACCCACCAGCCCCCAAAGCCGGCCGGCCGAAGACCAAAAGACCCCGAAGGCGACGCCGCCGGGTAAGGGTGTTCACCCGCAAAACCCACTCCTCGCCGCCGCTCACCACCCCAACCGAACCAAAACCCGAGCCGGTCACCGAGATGGCGTCCGCCGCCACGGCACCTGACGAAGAATCCAACGATCACGACCGCCGCACAGTTGCATGGTGGATCATGGAACGGGTGGCCGCCGACAACGGCGACGACGAAACCGCCTCGCAAACCATCGCAGACCTCCTCGACCTTCCCGCCGAACACTGCCAGCGCCCACCATCCGCCGCCCCCGGCCATGCCTCCCGGGAAGAACGCCTCCGAGTAGCGAAGTGGATGCTGGAACAGGTCATCGCCGACAACGACGACCCCACCGAAGGAGCCCACCACATCGGGCGCCTGCTGGGAATCGCACCCCGCGAAATCCAACCACCCCAGAACGATCAGGCCATGCACCTATGAGCACCACATCCAGCGACCGACTGCGCCGCGTGCTCCGAGCCGTCGCGATCTCCGTCGTGGTTTTGATCGGCGTCCTGGCGTTCGCCAGATGCAGCTCCCCGTCCACCATCACAACCGGACTCGCCGGCGGCGACGCCTCCACCATCAACGCCGCCGCCATCGCCATGGCCCACCTGACAGCCTGGCAGCAAGAAACACCCACCCTGGTCCAGGTCCGCCAACTCGGCGCCCACAGCGTAGTCGTCACCGCCCGATACCCGACCACAGGTGAACATGTAGAGATCACAGCCGAGCACAACGGCACAACATGGCACACGCCCTACCCTCCTCGGCCCGCCGCCGCTCCAGCCACCCAGGACTGGCCACAACTACCAACCCCAGACCCAGTTACCGCCGAAGACGCACGCTGGGCCACCGCGACCGGGTTCCTCCGCGCCTGGCTCACCGGCCAACCCACCGACCGGTGGACAAGCACCAAATACCAGGCACAGCCTCTCCCCGTCAAGTACAGCAACTACGAGATCACCGGCGCTCTTAATCCAATGCCCGTTCCCAATAGCCCCGTCCAAGTCATCACCATCGAATACACTGCTTCACCCGACACCGACCTCAACAGCCGACCCCGCCCATACCGAACCTACATCGCCGTCCACAAAGACCAAACCGGCCGCTGGACCGTAACCGCCGTCGCCTACCAACCTCCCGAATCCAACCCATAGGCCAATCAGAGGTAACGGGCATGGAACACTAAGCACACCTCCTCCTCGAACCTGGTGTCCCGGCGTAGTCCCACTTCCAGCCGGTGCCCATCACGGGTGTACGCTTCAGCGATAGTGCTCCTGCTGCCGTAGCGACGGTCCAACTCGTCGCGGGCCCCGAACCTGATCCGGTCCAGACGGTAGATAGGAAGCGACAGAACATACCAAAGATCCCCCTCATCGACACCGTTCTTCCAAACCGAAGCGGCAAACCCGAAATTCTCGTCGGGAAGGGTCCGTGTGGGCCAGTAGGCCGCCGGCACTTAGGCAACCGCCAGCGGGTTGTCTCCTAAGAGAGGAACAGGGCCTTCGATAGGCCCCTCGTAGTGTTGCAGAAACCGAGCGGCAGCATCGCGATGGTCACGAACCAGTCGCTCCCGTTCGCTCTCGGGATAGCCACATCGGGCAATAATTTCATCAACCGTGGCTGTCAAAGTGTCGAACGACACCATCCTGCCCCTGTCCTGCTGATGAGGCACCCAAAACGTGGGATCGTGGCGGTCGTAGGGACCGCGTTGGTCTATGCGAGCTGCCTGGGCATCCAACAGCCGCTGATCTTCCACAGAGATCCTCTGGATGCTCTTTTCCGTCACTATACGACGTACTTTACCACCAGACGCGAACCGGGGGGATGTGTGATTTGGTTGAAGGACGGCGCCACCCGGTGGGGGAGAGGGACTGCAACACCGGTTTGACCTAGATAGTGAGTCGGGGAGGGGTCGAGTTGTCACATGGCGTGAACCTCCAAATGACCATCCCACTCTTCTCCGTATGGGTGAGTGAGCACCGGCGGCGGTGCGCAGGGGCCCATCGCGGGAAAGCTGTTCCCCTAAAGATTTGACAATCGAACATATGTTCGACTACCATGTGTGGTTCCCTGACGTATACGACGTGAAAAGGAGAGGAATTGTGGATCGGGTATCTGCCGTTTTTTCTGGGGTTGGCGGTCAGCATCTCCGGTGGGCGTGGGGTCGGCGGACACGCGTTTCTGACCGGAACGGCTGCGGGTCGTGGGGAGTATTGGAGCACCCGTGGAGGAAAGTGGACCAGGGAAAAGGAAGGAACCGGCCTCAGAGCATCGTCTGGTACGCGGCCTTATTGGTTTTCATGGCGGCGGCTTGCAGTAACCGGACCGGCCCGTCGGTCGACACTGTCCCGCCGGAAGCGGTTACCACTTCGACTGGGGCGATGCCGGAGCTTCTGCCGCCGGCCACCGTCGCGCTCGAAACGGTCGATCTCGATCCCGGTAGCGGCCCGGCTGACTGTCCCGAGAGTGCCTATTCTCACGACCAGGGCTGTCATCCTGTCCACACGGATGACCCGCCAGAAACGCCGGAGGAAGTGCAGGATGCCGCCATGGTTGTGGTCGAGGACCTGCCCAACCCCGGTTCCTGCGAGGCCGGCGGGGGCGCCTGGGACGAGGACACCGGCGAATGCGGACCCCTTCCCACCGCGCAGGATCCCCATTCCGAATCGGTGCAGTCCCACGACCAGAAACAAGGCGGGGAGGAGCCACACCGGAGTGGGGATGGAGCGGGAACCGCGGGCGCCGACGAGGTGGTTGTCCAGTGGTGGCGGCCCGGTCTCATCGACGAAGCCGTGGCGCTGGTCGATCCGCGCTCTCTGGGTGCGGACGATTGGCATCTGAATGAAAGCGAGCGAGACTGGGGAACCTACCGTTTTTACCGCTTCTATCACGCTCTCCGCGAGGACAGCGCAACGGAGCGGGAGACGTTCTGGCAGGCGATCCAAACTGTCCATGACGTCCATTTGCAGAAGGGTGGGGGAATCTACTACCCGTTTCGGTACGACGTGGCCTGGGTCGAGTACCCGAACCGGATAGGGGTCACCCTCACCTTTCCCCTCGGGGAGGCGATGATAGTGCCTGTAATCCGCACCGATGGTTCTTGGTCGGCGGAATGGGATGTCGAGTTTCCGCCCGGGCCTCCGATCCGGCCCACCACTCCTTTCACTGACCCGCGATTCCCTGAGACCGCTCAGGCTTTGGGGCGGGACTGCCCACCGGTGGAGCAACTGTGGCGGAAGAACCAACCGGTCGAGGACCCTTGCACCCTCAAAGCGGTCCAGACCGCCCTCGAGTACGCTGAGTCAGGCACGCTTGAGCAGCGGATGGCCGCCGTTCGGGACGGTCATGTCCTTGCCGACTTGTTGGCGGCAGTGGACAACATACAGGACCCGTTCATAGCTTCGGGGATGGGAGACGTCGGCCGGGCGACGAAAACGATTGAGACAAGTGCCGTCAGGTGGCGGGGCGGGTTTGCGCAAGCGTCAATGATCCTGCTCGAATGGCGGTCGGTTTGGCCCGTGCGGGACCTGACCGAGGAAGAACGGCAGGCGGCGATTCGCTACTACGAATGGCGCGCCGCCCAAGGCCTGGATGTGCCACCGGACCGCCTTCGGGGGGAGTTCCGAATCGGCGGCCCCACCTCCTGGTTCGAGACGTTGATGGTGCGCACCGCGGACGGCACTTGGCGGCAGTCATACCGAGAGTTCTGCCACAAACTGGACCACACCATCCCGAACTTCCCTGATTATGTCTCCGAGCACACGCTGCAGTGTCCCGACGATCCCACCCCCCATTTCCCCGATTCGCGGTTCTTTGACCAGTTCATCCCGCCACCCAACACCCGCCTGTACTACGTTGACCCCCGATCGGGCGATGATCCGAACGAGTTGTACCGGCTGGACCGGGGCCTTTACCGCCTTGGGGGCGAGTATCTGGGGGTGCCTCCCTCGTGAGCCCAGCTCAGGTCCGCCACCTCCACCGCGCCATTCTCTGGTCCGCGGGTCTGGTGCTGGCGGCCGCGGTTGCCCTGGTGCTTCTCCCATCACCCAAACAGTCCGAGGCTGATACCCGAACCCGGCGAGGAACGGTCACCCAGACCACTACATATGTTGGGACCAAACCCGAGGAACGCCGCGAATGCCTTTCATACGACTGGTACGGCCAGTGCGAAAAGTGGAGGGTCAGGACTGTTCAGGTGCCCTGCACCCCGGGCGCGGATCCAGCCTGTTCGAATATCCTCACTCAGACGCGGCTTGCCTGTTCGGGGTTTTGGGCTGGCGGGCCGGGGTCGAACTGTCGGGAATACGTGCCGCACTCCCAGACGCAGACCTGCCCGGATGGCAGCGTGATCCCTCATACCGCCACGTGCCCGACCACTACAACCGGCGCCCCAACGACTACCGAGGGAACAACTACCACCAGCACCTCTTCCACTACGACGATCACCACGACCCCTCCGTCTCCTCCTCGGGATCGGTGTACGGGGAATCTGCATTATCACCCCGGCCCGGGTGGGGGATGTTTCGCTCCCCACCAGGTGCCGACCTGCGGCGGGTATTACGTGCATTCGGGACATACCCATGTGTGGGTGGAGGGGACGCCCTGCAACCCTGAACCTGACCCTGACCCTGACCCTGATCCCGATCCTGTGACCTGTGCGGGGGGCACCCATCGGTTCGGGTCGGGGTGTCACCCGGATCATCCTCCGCGTCCGGCGTGTTCGACGGCGGCGCAGACCTACACGTATCACTCTGGCGGGTCGCATGTGACGGGCACTGTGGCTCCCTGTCCAACCACAACCACCACCCAGACGCCGAGCACAACCGCGGTTCCGTTGGTGTGTTCGAGTGGTTTGTCACCGATTCAGGAGCAGGAGTTGCGGGATTTGGTCGGCGATTTGGTGGGGTGGGGGACCTCGTTTCCGAATGACGGGTCGGTGGGGGCGGTGTGGGCTGGTGATGAGCCACCTCAAGCGGGCGGTTCGTTTTGGTTTATCGCGTCGGATAAGATTTCGTCGCCTTCGTCGGCGGAGCCGCCGGTGTGGCCTGTGGCTGATGGTGCGGCAACGGCGGCGGCAGTTGAGGATGACGGTGGGTGTTGGTGGTATCCGGTCAAGACGTGGTCGAGGTGGAATTCGTTGAAACCGTGGTCATATGCGGAGCGGTTGAAGATCGGGTCAGTGGCCCCGGATTGGGTGGACAGGTGGAATCTGATGTCTTCTGCCGAACAGCAGGAGACGCGGGATCGGTGGGAGGCGTTGGAAAAAGCCCATCCTGATCCTTCGCGGTGGTGTGATGTAGATGAGGCGGATCCGGAGGGGGAGTGTGCATTCTTTGTGCCTTATACGGCGGTTTGGGAGTGGTCGCTGTATGCCCGGGTGGAGACAACCGATGACGGCGGGTTGAGCAGAGATGTGGTGAGGTTGCATTCGGGGGTGTCGATGGTGCGAAGGTTGGTGGACTATTCGGACTGGGAGCGGACCACCACAGGGTTTGGAGGTGATGAGTAGATGTTGGAGTCGCGGGTTTTGGGATTGGCTCCCGCCCAGTGGGCGTGGATCGCGGCGACGTTGGTGGCGGGCGTGGTTTCCATTTGGTTGCTGGGGACGGTTGATGAGGAACCGACGGTGGATGTGGCCGTGACGATCGGGGAATGGCGTGCCGGGGAGGTGGGCGAGTTTGTGGTTGTGCCGGTGCCGGAGTCGTTGGCGCCGCTGTTCGCTACGCGGGAGATGCTGTCGGGCGGGGCGGTGTCGTCGGTGGCGTTGCCGGATGGGGTGGTGGTGCCCGCGGCGGTGTTGGTGGAGGAGAAAGCGGCGACCGAGAATGAATGGACGACTTTGATGCGGTTCCCGGTGGATGCGTCGCTGTGGGCCGGTTCGGGCCCTCGGGCTGGTGACCTGGCGGTGTTCGGGCGGCAGGCGGGCGGGTGTGCTGTGCTGATTGCGGAGCTGCGGGCGGTGGATCCGGGTGCTGTGACGTTGGAAGTGGATGCGGATATGGTGGCCCGATTGGTGGGGGAGGAGGGGCTGGAGACTTTGGCGATTTGGGAGTCGCCGGCGGTGGGCTGGCCGGGCTGCTGAGTTAGGGGTCGGTGGCTGGTGCTGTTCGTGGTGTTTGATCGGGCGTTGGAGTCGAAGGGGGTGGCGACCTGGGTGCATACGGAGATGGTGAGGTCGGCGGCGCGGGTGTTGGGCGGTGATGTGGGGTTGGGGTGGGACAGTCCGGATCCATTGGCGTCGGCGGAGATTGTGGGGGCGTTTTCGGATGCGCCGAATCAGAGGTTGGGGCAGACAGCTGCCGAAGCGATGGGGGTGGTGGCGGTGACCACGCAGCCTCCGGTTGGGATCCGGAAGCTGTTGGGGTTGCAGGGGGCTGGTGGGAGGGTGGAACTGGGGGTGGTGATGGTAACCGACGAGGCAGTGGACGAGACACAGATCAAGATTCAAGTGGCGGCGTCGTGGGTGTTGTCCGTTTCGGCAGAGGGGACCAAAAGGGAGTTGCGGAAGATCCGGCGGGTGCGGAAATGGTTGGCTTGGAAGGCGGCGGAGTCTCATCGGTTGGACGAAGCGGACGGGCGGAAACGTCGGCGGGGGGCGGTGGTGGCGGCTAGTGAGCCGTTCCACGAGTTGATTGCCGAGAAGGGTGTCGAGGAGATACAGATCCGAGGTTCGCAAAGTATGTATGTGTTGTTTGCGAACGGGGATCGGGAGAAGCGGCCGTCGCCGTTTCCGACGGATGCGGACCTGTTGGAAACTTTGAGGACGGTGGCGTCGCATGGCGGGTCGAAGAAGCTGTTCTCGCCGATGCGGCCGATGTTGGATGTGCAGTTGGCGCCTCAGTGGAGGTTGCATGGGGAGGGGTTTGTTAGCAGCCCGACCAATGCGGTGTTGCGTTACAACATGGGCGGCACCAAGACTCTGTCTGAGCTGGAGGTTGCCGATGAGGGGTTGTTGTCGTTGTTGGTGGGGGCGGCAGCCGGTGACGTGCGGGCGAATGTGATGGTGGCGTCGCCGCCGAGCGGGGGGAAGACCACGATTGTGCAGTGCATTTGTGGGGAGGTTGCGGAGTCGGAGCGGATCGACACGATCGAGGACACCAAGGAGTTGATGCTGTCGGAGTATGGGATCCATGAGAACACGATCGCCCGGTTCACGAGGGACGAGAACCAAGAGGGCGTCGCGGTGTTTTCAATGGCCGATCACATTCGGGCGGCGAAGCGGGCCAACAGCAGCAAGGTGGTCGTGGGGGAGATCCGCGGGGAGGGGACAGAGGCCATGTTGGACACGTTTTCGTCGGGCTGGGTGGGGTGTTTGGCGACCATTCACAGTCCACCGGGGGCGGGGATGTTGCAGAAACTGGTGCAGTATGCCACCAGCGAGGGAGCGACGGAGAGGTATGCGAGGCGTCAGATCGCCAATGGGGTGGATTTGTTGGTGTGGATGGGCCTTAACGAGCAGAACGAGCGGGTGGTGGCGGATGTGACTCAGGTGCTGGGTATCGACGAGCGGTCGGGGCTTATCCGCACCCGGGGGTTGTGGAAGTGGCACCCGGGGGGTCGGTGGGCGGTTCCGACCGGGAAACCGGAGGGGCGGATAGCGGACCTTTACGAGTCGGTGGGGGTGGCGTTGTGAACCTTCGGGCCTGGGTGGTCGTGGCGGCGGTGGTGCTGGTGGTCGTGGCCGTGGTGTGGAGGCCTTCTGGTCCGGTGGCTCATGTGCCCACTGAAGTGGGGCGGATGCGGGCCCGGGGCCAGTTACGTAGCGTGGTGGAGGTGTACGGGGTTCCCGCCGCCGTGATTGTGGCGGGGTTGTGGTGGTGGCAGTCGGTCGAGTTGGCCTTGGCAGTCGGGGTGGTGACGTGGGGGTGCGTGGCGATGTGGCAGGCGGCCCGGGAGATCCGCCGCAGTGTGAGCATGGTGGCTTCGTTGGCCGGTTTCACCACGGTGCTGGCGGGCCAGGCGAGGACCGCGGGCACAGTGGAGGAGGCTGTTCGGGAGGCGGGACCGTTGGTGTCCGGTCCGGTGACCGAGGCCGCTGCGGAGTTGGGGGACACAGTCAGCCGGCGGGGGATTGTGGCTGCTGCGGGGACGTTCGTGAGGGGGGTCAACGTGCCGGCGGCGGCGTGGCTGGGGATGATCGTTGTGAAGGCATCGACGGGGGGAGGAAGATGGGCGGACGCGGTGCGGATCCTGCGGTCGGAGACTGTGCAGGAGGCGGAGATTCTGCGGGAGTTGCGTAAGCAGGTGGCGGCGAAGATGCCGTCGGCGATGTTCATGCTCGTGGCGGGTGCTGCGACGGTGGCGGCGGCGGGGTGGCTGTACCCGGAGGTGGGTACCTGGATCGCGGGACCGGGGGCAAGGATCGTGCTGGCGGCCGCGGTGATGGCAAGCCTGAACGCCAAGCGTGCGGCGGGTGCTGCTACCGCGTTTCTGAGGACTTGAACGCGAGATGGTTCCTTGGGAAGCGTGGGCTGTTGCCGGACTGATGGTGGCAGGGGTGGGGACTGTGGTGCTGGTGCCTTCGCGGGCAGTGCGGGATGCTGAGGCGTTGACGGCTATGGGTTGGCCGCCCGGGCGCATAACCGCGGTGGGGTGGGCGTTGGCGGTGACGATCGGTGTGGGAGTGGGGGGTGTGCTGTGGGTGGTGGTCGGGATAGGCCCGGCGCTGGTGTGGCTGGTGGCGGCCGTGAACTGGCTGATGCGATTGGTGGTGGCGACCCTGCGGGCGGGTGTGCTCGGTGGGTTCGGGCCGGCCCGGGATCGGGCACTGTTGAAGTGGCTTCGGGGGGTGAGGTTGGCATCCGGCTCTGCCGATCCCCTGCAGTCGGCGGTGGTGGAGGCGGCGGAGAAGGTCCCGGATCGTGCTTTCGGGCCGGTGAAATCGGCGATCAGCCGGGCGTTGAGCAGCGGAAAGGACCCTTTGTATGCGGTGGAGAAACTGCTGCGAGGTTCCCCCGCCGAGGCGATGGTGGCGCAGTTGTCAACCATCGACAGGTCTGGCGGGCGTGCTACGGAGCAGATAGACGAGGTGCTGGCCGAGGTGGTGAGTGAGCTGGCGTCAACGCGGCTGGAGGAGGTGGAGCGGCTGGGAAGGTCCATGGAAAGTGCTGCGGCCTCGGCGGTGCTGATCGCCGTTGGAGTGGTGATGTTGGCGGTCGTGTCCGCCACCTTTGCGTTCTGAAGTAAACCAAATCAGAAAGGAGCAGATATATGAGTGGTTGGTTAGGTGTCCTGCAAAGGGTGCTGCTGGTGTTGGCGATAGGAGCAATGGTTGGAGCGGTTGTCTGGGGCATAGTGAATGCGATGGGCGAGGACATAGACGTGGACCAGGGTGTGGACCTGTCCCTTATCACCAACGAGACCACCTGCGAACTGGCGGGTGGCACATGGACCGCGGCCAACACTCCGCCCTGTGCCTGATCCGGACGGTCCTATCAGGAGATAGCGGCCCTTGAGCGAGTGGCTGGGTTTCCTGAAGATGGGAACGGCGATGATGGTGCTGTTGGGGATGCTGTTCTCGGTGTTCTTCCGGGAACTTGCCCGGTCCGCGTCTGCTGGTGCGGCGTCCGCCTCGGCGGCTGCGGCCGTGAAGGTGCTACGGAGTGACAGCGACCGCGCGTGGGACTGCACGGAGGGGGATGCGTTGTGGGCCCCGGCCGAGGAAGCCGCCGTGTTGACCGCGTTGGGCCTGGCCGGCGCCTTGCGGCAGGTGAACGTGACCGCGGTTGAAGTAATCGCTCACCCGACCGAATGTTGGGTGGGTGTCACGGTGCGGACTGTGGCCCGGGGGGCGCGAAGAATGTTGCCCGCGGGGGCGACGAGCTGTGCGCCGGTGGGGGTTGACCCCTTCGGGGAACCTCCCCCCTGCGGCACCTTCGTATCGGAGTGACATGAGCGAGGCACTGGGACTGTTGAAAGTGCTGGGAGTGGTGGTGCTGTGCGTGGCGATGTTGCATTTGGTCGGCACCAAGTCGATCGTGGACGGGAGGGTGTTGGCCGCGGCCGAGCGAGCGGCGGAAGCGGCCGCGGCCCATCCGGGTCGGGCCGCCGCGCAGGCATCGGCGGAGGAGGCAGTTGCGCGGGCGCTGTTCGGGGTGTGTTCCAACCAGACGGTGCAGTTGCCGAGACAGTGGAACAACGCCGAGCAGGTTGCCGCGGTGGTGACGTGCGCTACCAGCCGGGCAACGGCGTTGTACCCGGCTGGACCGTGAGGAGCGAAGATGGGGACTAGCTTGCTGGCGCTGGTGATAGCACAGGCGGCGTTGCTGCTGGCCTCGATGTTGGGCGACTACGCCCGGTTTGTGCAACACACCGACATTGTGCGAGACCGGGCGGAACGGGTCGCTTCCGACCTGGCCGAGCACTGTGTGGTGGCGGGAAACGATTGCACCGCCGACGACCGGGTGTGCGCGACTGCCGATCAGAAGATGAAAGTTACGGTGTCCCACCACTGGGAACCGCGGTTGTGGGTGGGACTGTCACCAGTGCAAGCCACATACGAGAGGTCGTTTGCCACCGCGACGGTGATTGATCTGAGGGCGGTGATCGCACCGTGCGTCTGACGTACACCCAGCGACGGCTGCGGACACCGGCTGGGCGGCGGGAGACATGGCGATGGGGGATGGCCATCGGGTGGCTGGCGCTGGTTGTGACTCTTGCTCTGATGCTGTGGCGCCGGGGTTGGATGGTGTCGGAGTGGCGACATGTGCAGGCCGCCTGGGAGGTCCTGCTGGGCGGGCAGATCTCGGAGGAAGTCGTAAGCCTGGTGATCACCGTGGCGCTGGTGATGTGCCTGCCCAGCTTGGTGCTGGCCGTGCGGCTGTCGGTCAGGCTAAGGCCGTGGCGACCGCACAGCGGGGGGATGAACCTGGCGATCCCAACGGTGCGGCTTTCTCCTCCGGGCGCCGAGGCATGGCGGTTCATAGGCCAGCAACGTCTCCTGGAACGCTTCGCCGACGCTGACCTGGCGCCGCCCGGACCGCCCATGGCTGTTCCGGGGATGTTGGGAGGTCCCGCCCCGCCGCCGGCGACCGTATCGGAGGAAACCGGGGAGGTGGATCCCCCCGCGGGCACCGGCGACGCCGTCCCCTCATCGGAGAAAGCCAAGGCCGAGATGGAGCGTCTGGTGAGCGCCTCGGACAACGAAATGGTGGCGGCGGGAAAAAGGGCCGTCTCGTCGATGCCGTCCACCACGGTCGTGTTGCCGCCCAAAAAGTCCGCGCCCGCCGGACCGGAAGTCAAGATTTTCCGGCTGTTCAAGGAGAACCCCAACATGCGGGAGGAACGGGCCAGCGTGGTCCTACTGTTCGCGATGCACAACGAAGCAATCGAGAACGCCGACGTTGCCCAAGTGTGTCGGATCAGAAGGGATCGCGTCCGGAGCCTGTTGTGGAGGTTGGAGAAAGAGGGATGGTTGCAGCGTGCAGGCACGGCAAAGTACAAATGGGGCAAGTACGCCACCACTGACCTTGGGTTGTTGATCGGAGCTGTCAAGACAGGCAAAGAGGAGGCCGCGGCCACCGTGGCCGCCACCATACGAACTCCGCTACCGGGATTGGATGCCGACTGGATCACAAGCGAAATGTGGACCCTCCGCCGCTCCCTGCGGACGGCCGCGATGGAAACGCTGGAGGCAGCCCGGGAACGGTGGCCCCACAACGAAGTGTTCACGTCGGCTCTCCACAACATCACAGAGAAAGCGCAGCAGCCAGGAGAGGAATCGAAGCAGAGGACCAACCGAGGCGCGGGGTAGGCGATTCCTGCGTGGGCGTCCCGCCCGGAAAGGGGGTCTCTTCGCCGGGCCGCTCAATCCGAGCCGGTCCCCCACAGACAAACGGGTGGGTGGAACCGGTCCAACAAAATGTCATCGGGACACCGAAAGCCCGTTGAGCTTTCAGGGCTTGATGTATCTTCCCCAGGCTTCCATGACCTCGCGGCGTCGGCCGAGCAGGTCGCTTCTGGCATAGGCGCCCTCGACGCCTTTGACGATGTGTGACAGCGCCGCCTCCGCCACCTCCCTGCGGATGCCCAGCTCGCCGCACCAATCCCGAAAACTCGACCGGAGTCCGTGAACGGTGCCGATGCCGAGCCTGCGGAACGCCGCCGCCAGGGCCCCGTGACCTATCGGACCGCCGCGCACCCCCGGAAAGATCAGCGCTCCGGGGTCCGCCGGGTCCGAGTGGCGGGCGGCCTTGTGCAGCACGTCGAGGCTCATCGTGCCGAGCGGCACCCGGTGGTCTCTCTGGGTCTTCATCCTCTCGGCGGGGACCGTCCACACTCGTTCCTCGAAGTCGATCTCGGACCAGCGGGCGCCGCGGGCTTCCCCCGTCCTGGCGGCGGTGGCCGCTATGAACTGGATGGCAAGTCCGGTCGAGGCCGCCACGTTGGATCGTTCGACCCTCCGGAGCGCCTCGGCCACGTCGGCGTGGTCTATCGCCCGATGGTGGGCGACCGGCCTGGTTTTTCGTGGCAGCGTCGCCGACAGGGCCTCCCCGACCGGATTGTCCGACCGGTAGCCCTGGGCCATCGCCCACTGCATCACCTGTCCGATGCGCCGCTTCAGGTGCTCGGCCTGCCGCGGTTTGGCATGCCAGAGGGGGGCGACCACCGAGAGGACGTGAGCGGTGGTGATCCTGTCGACCGGCATGTGACCGATCCGCGGGTAGACGTGGTTGGCGAACCCGTTGCGCCAGGCGGACTCGGTGCGGCTTCCCGGTTTCCAGCCCCGCGAGTGGAGCCTTATCGTCCGGTCGGTGGCCTTCCGGAAGTTGGGGATGCCGCCGCCCCGGGGGTCCTGGCCCTGTTCGATCGCCCGGCGGTTTTCCAGGGCCTTCCGCCGCGCCTCGGCGAGGGACACCACCGGGAAGGCCCCCAGGCCGAGGTTGGTTGTCCGTTCGTTGATGCGGACCCGCTGCACCCACGATTTGCGGACCCCGCCGCCCTTGCGCGGTTGGACCACCAGCGCCAGCCCGTGGGAACCGCGGCCGTCCCCGTACCGTCCCGGTCTCTTCACCGTCCGCACGAATCCCGCGTAAAGACGCACCGTTTACCCCCTTCAATCCTCCGTTATCACTTCCGTTGTCACCATATTAACGTGATGCTATGTTATTCTATGAAACCGCCTGCGACAAGCCAAATCGGGAAAACCCTATGTTTTCCCAGGTCAAAGGAGTATTATGGAACATTATGAAACTTCCCGGATTTGGGGTAGGTGTTTTGATTCCGTCAACGCCCACCTGGCGCAGTCTGCGATTTATTTCAAATCAGTTGGCGATTTAGGGCGCTGACAGGCCGTTTTCCCGGTTTTCGGTGGTTTCGGGCGGTTGTGACCGTTTCGGAGGGTGGTGTGGTCTAGCTGTTGGCTTTTGACGGCTGCCGTGGGTGGGGTTCCGGTTTTTCGGGCGCGCCGAAGCCGACAGCGGGAGTGGTTGCTGTCGGTGCTGTGTCCCCGGGGGTGTGTTAGGTGGGTGGCCCTCGGGTTATCAGCCCGTTGGCCACATCAGCTGTCTGGACAGGACGCTGGGTGGCCCTATGGGTGGGTGGCTGTTTGTTGTCTGGTTCGCGTTAGTTGTCGTGGTCGAAGTCGTTGGGTTGGCGGAGGTTGTGGGCGAGGAGGCGAAGTTATGGGCGGGATGGGTCTGGAGAACCTGTTTGGTGGGGCTCGGAGACTCTGGTATATTTCCTGGTATGAAATCTGATAGTTTTTCCGTAGATGGCGAGCGGGTTTTGGAGTCCTTGGGTGATAAAGTGCTCGCTGCGTGGGCATCAGCGGTAGCGAAAACAGCCGATGATCTCGCCGAATACAGGTCCGCCCTGCCTTCCCAAGCGGCCGCCAACGGCCCTCGAGGACTGTCCAACCTCCTCCACGACTGGTTGTGGCATCACCTCAGAGCCGAAACCGACGACTTGGAAGAGGTCTCCATCTACGAAAAAGGCCCCATCCGGGAACTGGTCGTCCACGACCGGTTTCGTATCAGGGTCAAACGGCACCACGGCACCGGTGCCGTCGCAAGCTACCCGACCACCGAAGCCCTCCGGTTCTACGGGCAGCACCCACCGGCGGGACAGTTCGTGTTGTTTGACGACCTCCCCGAGACGGTCAACCTGGTGTTCGGCTACATCTGGCACCGCGACATCGGAGAGATAGGCGCGGCTACGGTGTCCTATCCGACGAGCAGAAGCAAACCTCTATGGCTTCGGGAAATCACACCGGACACGCCTTCGGGTGTAATCGTGCCGTCCCGACCGGACGCTCCTGTCCCCACCGTTCGACCCTTGGAAACCAACATCGACAAACGGAAGGATTCGGAGACATGAGCCGACTGGGAGAAGCCATCCACACCGCAAGAATCGCCGCCGGGTTAACCCAGGCGCAGTTGGCCGACCAAGCAGAAATAACCCAAGCGGCGCTGTCAAGATACGAAAACGGGTTACGGGACCCGGACTCGGAGACCCTTGAACAGTTGGCTTCGGCTGTCGGGGTAAACAGTCGCCTTCTTACCAACATGTCCCAAATCGCCGGTTCCATAGCCACAGAAGCGCACATGCGTCGACGGGCTACCGCCCCGGTACGAGTGTGGAGACGCCTCGAAGCGGGCATCAATGTCCTCCGAGCGCAGATGCGGCTCATTCTCTCCATAGTGGACTACCAGGCACCGAACAACATGCCCTCTCTTGATCCGGTTGAGTACCCGCCCCACGAAGCAGCTCGTCTGGTGAGAGCCCAATGGCGCATGCCTCAGGGACCAGTCCGGGACCTGACCGCGTGGATGGAATCAGCAGGTTGCCTGATTATCGAACGCGACTTCGGCACTCCTCGCGTGGATGGCCTTTCCCAGTGGATCGATGACCATCCGATCATCATGATCAACTCCCGAGTGCCAACCGATAGGAAACGGCTTACGTTGGCGCACGAACTGGGCCACATAGTTATGCACTCAGAACCAATTCATCTATCCAAGCTGAGCGAAGAAGAGGCCATGCGGTTCGCTGCAGAGTTTCTCATGCCCGCCCATCTGATACGCCCTGAACTCAGGCGACGCTCCCTAGGTCACTTCGCCAACCTAAAACGCAAGTGGATGGTTTCCATAGCCGCGCTGATCGAGCGAGCCTACAACCTTGGCACGATCACCCAGACGAACAGAACCTCTCTCTATAAGGCGCTCAGCGCCAGGGGATGGCGGAAACAGGAGCCGCTGAGTGAACAATTGCCGCCCGAAACCCCCTCAACTCCGGCATCGATCGTCAACGCCCTTGCAGAACTGTCCTACCACCCACAACAAGTCGCTGCCCTTGGCGGGTTCGCTGATGTGGACCGCGCAGCTGCGGTGTTACCGCTATCGCGCCGAAGGCTCCGCATAGTACAAGACAGTGGGAGCCACCGAAAGTGAACAGGTTGTCCGTCTTTGGGATGAGGGGCGTAGACCTTTGTTCCCGCGCCACAACGGCGTGCAACCATTTCGAGAAAGGAGGTGAATGACTATGGGAGCTATCCGCAGAGAATGTAGCCGCTTGGTCGCCTGGGCACTGCAACTCCTGGGGCTGTACTTGGCACTACAGGTACTTCAGTGGCTGATATAGAAGCATTGGCACTAGCGGGATTGATGGATCTCGCGTTCACTACGAAAGGAACATGACATGAGCAAGCCTCCAGTGCGCACCGTCCCTCACGACAAGGGCTGGGCTAACAGGCGAGACGGATCCTCCCGGGTCAGCAAGGTGTTTTCTACAAAGGCAGCCGCCCAAGCAGCCGGCAGGAAGACCGCCAAGCGGGAAAAGACCGAGCACATAATCCACAATAAAGACGGCCGGATCGGCAGTCGTAACAGCTACGGGAGAGGCCCGTATCCACCGAAGGGGTAGCACCAAGGGAAGTGATCGGTGGTCACTGACATAACCAACGAGCAAATCGCTGAGGCTCTTTCGGTTGCTTGCGAAGCTGCCCGGGAAGGGGACCTACAAGACCTTGACACGGTGGCCCGCAATCTGGAACTGTCGGACGAAGGCATCTTGGAAGCGTTGCGAGCAGGTCTCGATTACATGCTGGAGCTTGACGGCCAGAGGGAAGGATGGGGGGTCTTTACCCCATTGTGCGAGATTGGCAACAAGGTGTACCCGGCTCCCATTTCTCGTGTTTCGCCGTCTTGGCTTCCGATCTGGGTGAGGGCTTTCTCTTGTGCCCCCTATTCGTTCGTCCAGGCGAGGTTCGCTGATTTGCTGTGGGAAGCCAAGTACGGGGAAGAGAGATACAAGTGGGGACGGCGAGCAGCAGATGCCTATTTGCTGGCCTTGGACGAGCCTTTTGGCGAGGAGGTCGACCTGGCAGAGGGGGCCTGCAGAGCACTTTCCCTCACTAGGCAACTAGGAGACAAAACGCGGCAGTCCTCGGCTATCGCAGCCTTGCGGGACCTGGTGCGGAGAGACATCGACAATGCCGACATTTCATCTGGAGTCACCCTCCGGTCCCTGTCTGCGCTTGTTGATCTGCGAAAGGAGCACCGTCCAGATGGTCTCGGGAACCTCATTGACGCTGTTCTTCAGCACGAACAGCCCTATTACGTCCGACTCGGTGGCCTGAGAATGAAGTCGAAGTTGGCCGAGACTCAGGAAGAGCAACGGACCCTGTGGGAAGCACAAGTGAACGCCCATGCCGATGAAGGGCGGCTAAAAGAGGGATTGGCCCGGTACAAGCACTTTCAGGACGCAATCCAGCTAGCCGAGAGACACGGCTTGAAGGATCTAGCCAACCAATTGCAACAAGAGGCGGGTCCCTTGAGCGAGGACGCTTTCGAACGCGTGGAAACGCAGGTTGAGATTCCAGCATCCGATATGGACGCGTATATCGGGGCCTTTGTTGGCGATGACAGCCTGTGGGATGCACTCGGACGGTTCGGATTGCAGATACCCAGCGGGGACCCAGAGGAAAACCGGGCCTCCGCACAGGAGAATTTCTCAATGCGTTCCCTGTTTACCAACCTGATAACGGGCGAACACGGGGAGCTGATCAAACAGGTCCAAACACGTGAGGAATTCGAGGAGTACCAGGTCGTTTGGACCGAGGCTTACAACATAAACTTTTTCGCTGCCACCGCGGTTCTCATCCTGAAAGCGATCAGGCAAAGATACGGACCGCTGGGTGCTAGTGCCAAGGTTTTCGAATCCGATCTCGTAGACGAGACCCAGGCGGAATGGATTGCCTTGGCGGTTCAACACTATGAGGCAGGGGACTACCGGTCATGCGTCTCGATTCTGGCCCTCCGACTGGAGAACGCCATTCGTGGCCTTGCCGGAAAGCTTGGCATACCCATTCTGAGGGATTCGAGAGGAGGCCAGAGAGTAGGTGGGGTAAAGGATCTGGGTGGAGTGTTGTCGGAACTGGAGGGCCGGATGCACGAAGGGGTGCGGCGTTATTGGCGAACACTGCTGGTTGAGTCTCTTGGCTTGAACCTGCGGGACAGAGTGGCTCATGGACTCATAGACGATCCTACCTCTCAGGAAGCAGCGATCCTGATTCACGCGGCGTGCCAACTGCGGATTCTGTCCATCAAGGAGTCATCAGAAGAGACCTAGGCAAGCGGTGTTGGACACCGACCCCTTCATGGGATGTTTAAAAATGTGGGTGTCTCCCCATTAGGGTGTGATGTCCACCCCGACCTCCCTGCTAAGGCCCACCTCAGGGAAGGTGGCAGAGTTCTCTTTATAAGATGGGATACGTCATGTTTCATGGTGGCGTGGCTGGACGGAACGGAGGCATCGAAAGTGCCATCGATGAGGCCCTCGGGTTCGAGGACTCCGCTACCGCAGCGATGTCGGACACCGCACGGGTCCCTGCCGAGTAGGACCAGACCCGCCACGTTCTTGTGTCTCCTGGTGGGGGATCTCGACGAGCCAACAACCGCTCCCAGCCTACCCGGGCGGCCATGATTATTAGCCGAGCACCAAGAAAGGGACGAGAGGTGTAGAGTGGTCGAATGGTTTGATCTGAACGCTCGCCACCAGGCGGCGTTCGTTTGGGGTTCGATAGCACTGCTGATCCTGGGTGTGAAGTTCCCCGACATTAGAAACTCGGTCCGGGGTCTGCTAATGGCTTTCTTCAAGCCTGTCATATTCCTCAGTGTTATGGGACTGTTCTTGACTACCGCAGTCGTCTCAGCGGCTGGATTCAGTGTTGGAAGGGGCTTGGGGGCCTTCGACATCGCGCCTGTTTTCACGTCGATCGTCTGGTCCTGCACTTCCGGTGTCTCCCTCATGGCAGCCAAGCTTGTCCCCGGCAAAAGAACGGGTAGCGTTCAACGAGCATTGACAAAGACCCTCGCTCCGGCAGCGATCCTCTCGATCCTCCTGAATTTCGCGGTGATGGGTATCTGGTGGGAGATCGGCACCTTCCCCTTTGTGACAGCGTTCGGCATCGTGGCGGTCTGGGCGTCCCTGCGGGAAGAATTCGCAGGCGCTGCTCGCTTGTCCAACGCCGTTCTTGCGGTCTGGGGACTAGTGATGCTCTTGCGCACCGTCCATTCGCTAATAGGGGATCGGGATGCTTGGATCGCCCTGGTGGAATCAATCTCGTATCCAGTTTGGCTGACAGTGGGGGCGATTCCGTATGTGTACCTTGTAGCCCAATATGACAAGCTGCGATTCGTTCTTGGCCGCAAAACGAGACAAATCACGGCTGCAGAATTTGGAGACCGGTGGCCGCTAACCGTGGATACAGCCAAACTCTGCTGCAGACACAGCGCAGTTTGGGTGGAGGTCAGCAGGAAGAAATACTGCCTCAATGGCACTTCGATAGGCCTACTGCAACGCTATGGGTTCACAACACACGAACTTGAGGACATCTGGAAGCCCCATCCCGAGTTCGAAGGCCTGAAGGTGAGCACTTTTCCCCTGATCCAGGACGGATTGAAGCTGGAAATGACGGACTGAAGATACGCGTCCTCTATGAGTCCTACCGGGCGCGAACGGCAGCGTCTCTTGCACGCAGACGGGAATCTATTACCTCTTGCAAGGGTGTCTGTCACATTCCGCAGCAGGGCCGGGAGGTTTGTTAGGCGATCAGGGAAAGGGCGGGGAGCGATGGAGCATTACTGTTATCGGCTGAAATCGCTGGGGCGAGGGAAGCCCGCCCGAATGATGATGATGCCAACCATTGAAGGGAATGGTGGGTGTGGTCCGGTTGCTATCTCGGGGTATTCCCATTTGATCTCGTTGCCCATCACGCCCGCGGGTGCCCGTTTTTCAGAGGTATCAAGAACGGCGAGCAGGGAGACCTGTGAATCGCCGGCTGATGCGTACTGGGTCGGTTGTCTGACGAATCTACGGGCGGCATCTTCAAGGGAAATTGCCTTTTTGTCCACTTTCAACTCGAGTGGGATCCTGCCAAGAAGCGGGTCGGTTATTCCCCCTGCCCGCATGGCGTGACCCTCGAGTCGGGCACCGATGGTCGGGTCCGCCCGTAGAAAGAAGCTCAGGTTGCGTTGGAACCAGTCCTCATCAATGTCGGCCTCTGCGTCAAGACGTTCATCAAGAAGTGTGTGACCGAATCGCAAGACACCCTCTATTAGCAATCGCACATCCCGCTTGTCTTCTCTGCTCAGGTCCGGGAGGGCGTTGGCTAGTTCACTCATCCTCTGTTGAACGGCTCTTGCCGTGGTTGGCATGTTGAGAGGTGTCGCCGTTCCGGGATCGAAGGTGACCAGTTCGAGGGTGGTGTTACCAGCGATGCGGGCTGGGATTCGTTGGTCGCCGCGTAGAAGGGTCGCACTTGCGGTCAGTCCCAACGGCGGGTCCGACGATGGTCTTTCTCCTCCGATGCGTATTTCAAGGGGCTGCCGAAGCTCCTCTTTGGTGAAGGTCAAATCGGAGGCGTAGAGATAGTCTCTGGGGAAGACCGAAATGAATTTCACCTCCAAGTGATCAGTGTCTTCTGGCCATGGGTCGATGCGGACTTCCGCTTCGAACCGGTGCATAGCTCCGGGTTGGAGGGCTGTTGGCCGCATCACAGGTTCTCCTTGGAACCGGATGACGATTACCAGGGTGGGTTTCTCCTCGGGAGGATCGTCGCCGGTTCGGTTTCCCGATGCCTGTTGAGGGGGCTTGAACAGCGGAGTGACTCTCGG
The DNA here is from genome assembly GCA_028820935.1 of bacterium. NCBI lineage: Bacteria > bacterium. The sequence continues at coordinate 51,304 of JAPPHZ010000047.1, forward strand.
AGGCATGGGCACTCGGGACAGGTTGGCGGCAACCACCTGAGGGGTGCTGGGGTCGGTCAGCTTGGCTAGGTGTCGAGTTGCTGTAGTGAGCGGTTCGGGCCATGTTGGATGGGATCGGTTTGCGACCGCGGAGGCTCGGATCCGGGCGGCGTTTGCATGAAGAGAGGTTTCGGGTTCTGCGTTCCACTGAGCTTGGAGCCACCGAACAGCATGTACCAGGGTTTCTATGAGTTCGCAATAAGCCCACAGCACATCGCCGGTCGAAGCCGATGGGACTGTTTCTTGGTAGGCAAGCAGGGCTTGTTCCAGGTTGTCGGCGTCCGTAGAACCACCTGCGATCGCATCAAGGGCATCAACTAGGGCACTCTTGGCGGTCACTGTGATCGCGAGGTCAGGACCGGTTGACCCTCGTTGTGATGCCGGGTGCCTTTGTGTAAGAGCCCGGCCCATCTCAGCGGCAGCGTCGGGGGAAGGGTCTATTCGTCTTCGCTGCATAGTTCTTTCGCCTTGTCGACAAGATGAGAGCGGGATCTGGAGTCGCTGGCTGCTATGGCCACTTCGAGTTCGAACACACATTGACAAAGTGACAGTTGACGCCGGGTGAAGCGCTGTTCTATGGTGTCTGGCATTTCCTGTAGGGCGGACCGAACGATCTGTGTGCTTAGATCAGGTCGATGGATCTCAGCGAAGAAGTCGGCGGCTACCAGTGAGCGGTGCGGATCAGCTGGCCGGGTGGCGAAATCAGACCTCATGAGCGACTCGATCTGGTTTTCGGAGAGCCTCTTTTGAGCGAGTCGCACTAGCAGCCTGTCTCTCTTGTCCTCACTGCGATACTCACAATTGGGATCGTCGTCCGTTCGAAGTGCGTTGATAGCAGAAGGGACCCAATTGTCCTCTTGCATCAGCGAAGGGACCATGAGGAGCATTTCCCGTGCGCTGGCCGGTGGCATAGCGTCGATCACCAAGAGGGCCTTCTTTCGAACCGAAGCTAGGTGCTGCTGATAGTGGTTGGCTATTCGAAGCGCTCCCATGAGAGCGGACCGGACCAGCTTTTCGCGTTGTCGGTCCGATGCGTAAGAAAAAGCGATGACAACAAGATTGAGGACCTCTCTATAGGACACCAGGTCTGCAGGTAGAACCTGGATGGCTCCGACAGCGGTCTCCACAACAATGAGGTATTGATCGGTAAGTCCTGCGGCTACGGCGGTGGCGAGAAGAGGAGGGATGCTCTCTGGTCGGAGCCCCCTCATAACCTGTCCAGCTGCTTCCATTCCGGCAGCACGTATTACCTGTTCATCGCCGAGCATCGCTGTGTAGACAAGTGGCAAGGCTTTCCCGACGTGTTCGGACGACCGGGACACGAGCCGGCCGACCATCCGCACCACCTGGGCTCTGACCAACGACGTCGTTTCCGTCTCTCGATAGACATCCTCACAAACGGTCAAGAAACCATCTGGATCATCTGAGGCTACCTTCACTATTGCCTCCGACAGACGGTGCACGAGGCTTCCGACCCTCGTCTGGTCTCCCATGAGTTCCAGCGCCCCGAAGTAATCCTCCGGTTCCACAGACTCGATGTCATCTCTTCTGGCCATCCAGACGAGCCACAGACCCAAGAGGCTCTCTAAAGATGGCAAGACTCTTGGAGATTTGCTTACCGCCCTCCCAACCAACTCGGCTGCCATGAATTGAAAGTCGTCGCGGAGGTCGGCACCTCTTACCATCGGCTCTTGCAGGGCTGAAATGACCCGCGAATACACCAATTGGACCGCATTTGCCGGGAGATTGTCTTCTTGCGAGTAGACGAACTGGGTGTAAATGTCAAGAAGGCGAGCACGGTAACTGGGGGTAGCGTGAACCCACCGAGCTTGAATTGCGGCCTCTGTTGCCGTGGGATTATTCCTGAACACCTCGCTGACAGCCATAGACGTTTTACGTGCAGGATGATGCTCATCCCAGATGCCTTCATCGAACCGCAGGCCGTCCAAGAGAGCACTGAGGAGTCGGTCGCCAGCGGTTGGATCGGCGGAGAACAAGGCTTGCGCCGCAACGGCTCCTACCGCTCTGTTTCTTGACTCCCCATGTCGCAACAAAGAGGCGATCTTCGCCTCGACCACTTCAGGGGCTAGAGAGTGAAAACGGAGCAACGCACCCGGCTCGCCAGGCACATCTTCCAAAGGGAACCCTGAGGGGACCGCATGGAAAACCGCCACCTCGACCAAATCTTCTGCGACATCGTTGATCGTCGCATGTTCACTGAAATAGCCGCATCCTTCGGTGATAGCCCACCTGTCACGAACCGCCGTCAAACAAAGAAAACGCAACTCTGGAGGACTGGCCTGAGAGTCGAGTTCCAATAGCACCTCCACCAAAATCGGCAATTTCAACAACGGGGCGTCAATGTAAAACTGGTCCTTCAACTCGTCGGGAAAGGAATCGGGAGCGAGCCGTGCTGTGGTTCTCAACATCTCTGCTGCTTCCTCGTCGGAAGGATCGGTATCCAGCCTGTTGACAAGAGCCACCACTTCCTGAGCCGCCGCATCAAGAGAAGCACTTACTGCCTGGCGTTGAGAGATTCGTCGCTGTTGCTCCTGAGCAGCGACTCTGTCCTCTTCGGCCTGTGCAGCTTCCCGGCGTTCCCGATCGGCTATTAACCCCTCCGCCCAAGTTCCCAGGTTTGGGACACGCCCACCCGGCGACCGATGTTCACAGCCTCTGCAGTTGTCCTCGTAAAAGGCCAACGCAGAGCTGGCCAAACGCATAGCGCTCATCCCACCAGGATTCCTGGCGAAATCACAGGCGAAACTCCCTCCCGACACTGGCAGACCCGTCGCCTGTTCGACCATGCCCACACCCCAGATGCCACGGTCTACTCGGATGTTCGTACACCATGCCTTACCCATTGAAATGAACTTCTGATTCTCCCGACCCATCTCTATGGCGTCCTGAAACTCCTCTTCAATTCCAGGCACTGAATTCGTCCTCCCTGGCTGCCTTTCTCTTTGACCCTTCAGGAACCACCTGCGGTCGGCTCTTGGGAAACACTTCTGCGATGGTTCGACACAGAAGCTCCGCGTCGCGAAGGACCCTGTGTGCCATTTGTTCGGTCACGATCAGACGCTGTCCTTCTTTAAGGGTGCTGGTTGGGACACTGGTGAGATACTTAGAGTCGACAATTCCGTCACAGTGAGTAAAGACGTGGCGGGTTGCCCACGATTCCTGCAATTCCGTCCACGTAGGGCCGATCCTCTCCCGGACATCAATCCCGAGGTGCGTGAGGAAGAGGTCGGCAAGGTCGTCGAGACGTTGGAACACCTGTCCTCGTCCCTTCAGTATGTCCTCGGCTCCCGGGACTCGTTCCCCGAAAGTGCGTCTGGCCAGATTCTCGACAATCCCTACTGCGTTCTCGATGGTGTCGACACAGGTGCGATCTATCACTCCCGACTCCCTCAGTTCGGCATGTTGTGCTGCGGGCACATGGGTCAGGGCATCGAGCCGAGTGGTTTCAGCGGCAAGACTGTCTAGTGCGGTCAATAGGGCTGGGAGTTGTCCACAAACGGGGCAGAAGCGGTGCTCTCCAAACACTGCGTACCTGAACCGGCAGGCTGGGCAAGACCGCTCCCTCACCAGCCGCTCCTCGCTGACGCCTGGAAGTGGCTGCGGGTAGAACGGATCGGTGTGATATGAGATCTGCAGAGGGGAGTTGTGGGAGTTGAGTGATGACCCACCCAGGGCACTTTGGAGGGTGTCGCGTACCTTTTGCATGGCGTAGTCAGCAGCCGCCCGTTTTGCTCGTTCCAGTTGCTGGGCGGTAGTGAAGCGGCCGGCCTCGTCTTGGTGACCGCAGTACACGCACCAGAGAAGCTGTTCGTTGGGCAGCGCCTGATAGTCGTCAGACGCTATCCGGAAATGCTGCCCACAAGATGGGCACTCTCGTCCGACATGACCTTCTTCGTCGGCTGGGACGCTAACTGTCATCCTCACCTGCCCCAGGCCATCCTCGCCCAAGAACTCCACGCCCTCTGGGAATCTGTAGTGGAACATGAAATCGAGTCTACGCGTCAGGTGTGACATCCCTACGACACGTCGGCCTAGGGCACCCCGGCAGGCCAGAGACCATCCACAAAAGGAAAACCCGGTATTACCCGAGCGAAGACGAGGGAGGGATCGGACTTACGAAAAGGCCGATCGGATGGGTTGTTGTGACCGTGCACTTGTTGGCGATCACTGAAAGTCCCCACTCTCGATCACTGAAATTCCCCACCTCCTG
>JAPPHZ010000048.1 GCA_028820935.1 bacterium
TCCAAACATGGCTCTGACCAGGGAATAAATAGCAAATAAAGGTGGAGGTGCGGGGCCTCAAGGTCTGTACTTCCTAGGGCGCGATGCCGTGGAGGACGACGGCCCTAAAGCCTTCGAGGGGTTCGCGTCCAGGCTAGGAAAACGCTACGAACGCTATATCGGGGAGCAGCTACGTCTCCTTACCCACGCGACGCTTCACCCCGAGGTCAGCTATGGCCGCTCTCAGAAGAGCGTTGACTACATCATCGAGACACCCGAGGTGGTTGTGCTCGTTGAGGCTAAGTCTGTCGCTCCCAACGCCTTCACGAGATCGGGCATCTTCCCTGACAACGGGGACATGGACAGGGGCATCAACCGGGCCTGTCAGCAGATCACCCACACAGCGGAATTGATGAGAGGAGGGCATCCAGAGTTCCCCGACCTGAAGGCTCGCCCACTCCGCGGGTTGGTCGTTACGCGCGAGCGTTACCTCAATCTGCCGTGGCACCACCTAACGGATGCAGTGAAGCCAGCCTCGATACCAACAACCATTGTGTCTGCGGATCAATTGGAATATGCCCTGGTTCCGGGCCTGATCGACGAAGAAGCATGTGGTGCTCAGCTACTTGAGGGGCTGGCTACCGACAGTGGGCCCATCGAGACCTCGTTGGAAAGATTGAGAATAGGCATGAACCCCCTACTGGAGGAGATCGCAACAGCCTCGTCCTTGAGACAACCCGATCACGACAACGCCTCAGCTAGTTGACCACCTCAGGTCATCGCGGATCAGGCAACAGATTAATAGACCGTTAAAAACACCTGGTCAGGCATAAGTTATGTGTTCTTGTCCCTCAGGCTGCTCCTGCTCTCGGGGGCCGCTCTTATGGTTAGCCTGCTGGCTATCCCTCGCGCAGCCTCTGCTGCTTCCTCAATCTCGGTTGTTAGGTCTGTCACGCTGAGTGGGAGCCATCTTTCTCGGTTTGCTGTGTCTGCCACCCGGTTACCCTGCATGACTCATCGGGCTAGCCAGTCAGCCCCGTAACGTGAGATGTTGGCAATCTTGTGTGCCTCGCGCCTTAGGATCGTTGCTATACGGCCGGGTGAGTCGATAATCTCATTGAGATCACTGTGGTCGAGTATCATGACGGTCAGTGCGCTATGTTTCATCACTTCTTGCGCGTAGTTACGTGCATGCGTGGTTACCGGACAGTTGGCGAATATCAACACGATCGTTGCCTTTGTAACGACGGCAATGCCTATCTCTTTCGCGATGTCCTCCAGGCTGACGCGGCCAGACGGTGTGTTTTTGCACTGCACTTGCCAGCGTGTCGGAACGTTTCCCAAGGTTCCGGCCAGCAGCACGTCGACCTCGGCGTGCGCTGTTTGGTCAGCGGCCCGTTTCCTCCAGGCTACGAAGCGCAGGCCGAGCAGTCGCATAACCCAGATGGCTAGGGCTTCGAGCGCTTCGCCCTTGGTGTTCCTATCTTTGGATGTCAGGTCGTCGCGGATGTCGGTGGGTCGGCGTCGGTAGTAGGCGATGAGGGATGGGTCTAGGTGTTTGATGGTGCGGGCGATAAAGGGTCTGAGGACTTCTGCGTCGAAGCGGTCGGTCGTTCGGAGATGCGAGGTTTTACCACCGGATGTACCGCGGGTCGTGAATTCGATGAGCCCCGCCTCCTGTAGTGGTTCGAGGAAAGTCTTGGGCATGTTGGCCCTATCGACCCGTCTGCCCATGATGCTTTCGGTCAGATCCCGCACATCGGCAGCCGGGTAACGACCATCGGGCTCGATGCGGCACAAGGCTTCGACAAAGGCCTGCTGCTCTTCGCCTAGTCCAACCAGGGCAGCGACCGTCTCGTCGCTCATCCCGACCAAGCGCTCCTTGGCGGCAGGGTCCACTTCCCAAGCGCGATACCGTCCCTTCGGGAACACATCGGCCTCGGCCAGCCACTTGCGGAGGCTATTGATAGCTGTGTTGTGGATACCGACCTGCAAGCCTTGGTCGGTCAGGTAAGCCGCCAGAGTATCGCCTGTGACCTTGAGCCCGTCGTGCACCATCTGTTGGGCCGCCTCGACCACCTGGAGACCGCCGAGGTTGAGCAGGATGTGCCGAGCGAACGCCTGATAGAGATCATCGCCCTCCAACGCAGCGAGGTCGTAGGCAAGAGGGGTTGCTTCCCAAGAGGGTGTGGGTTCGATGAGACCGTACTGGCGGGCAGCCTCGAGTGGCAAGGAGGCCTGCCTCCGGGTAGGGGGCTTCTTGTAAGGCTGGATTCGGACCGGCTCACGGGTTGTTGCTTCCTCCATAGCCGGCTTGTCGCCACTGTGCGCGATGATGGCATCTACGAACGCCGACAGGTCTACGAGATCGGGAGTGAACTGCGAACCAACGGGTATATCGCTTGGCTGAGCCACCTATCCGCCTAGAGGGACACCGACGAGAACATCAGATTCTGATAAGCCCCTGCAAGAGACACGTGCCAGCGTACGCAAAGTCAGAGGCGCGCATTCCGCCGTAAGCGGTACCCGCGTCCGCCATCCTCAGCAAGCGGGACAGGAGTGGTGCCTGCATCCCATAGGAGACCGGGCCGCGGCACGCGGTACCAATCCTTAGCCACGGGCTTCTGTCCGTTGACTTCGGTTTCGTCGAAGCGGCCCAGAGCCCCCCGCAGGTACTCCCTCTCCATCTCTACACAGAGCCAGCGCCGCGATAGGCGCTCGCACACCTCGCCGGTCACACAGCTACCAGCGAACGGATCAACCACGAAGTCACCCTCGTCAGTGAGCATCCGGATGAAGTATTGAGGCAGGTCCGCCGGGAACCGGGCCGGATGTGGTGTGATGCCTTCCTCGTGGCAATACCGCAAGTATCGACTGTTGCTCTCTGTGTTAGGAAGCGCGATCAGGTTAGGAGGGATAGACGCTCCATTGTTCTTCGCGAAATTGTCGCTGATGTCATGACCGGACGGGCGTTTCATCGAGCGGTAGCCGTTACGGAGCAAAGACTTCATCGCATCGCTGTAGGGCTGGAGCACGCGGCGGTTGTCGGCCTTAGGCCAAGGGGTCTTGGAGAGCCACCAGACAGTATTGACCGCGTCCTTCACCCGGACCCGCCGAACCGTGACCCACTCTGCAGGAGAAGGGAGCTTCGAAGGGTTCCACCAGAAGATCTCCTGAGCCAAGTGGAGGCCGATCTCCTCTACGAGCATGATGACCAGTTTGAAGTGGTAGAGGCTGCGGGTAGGCGAACCCGGGATCCACGCCCCGCCGATGTCGATCACCATACTCCCCGAGTCCTTCAGCACCCTGCGAGACTGCTCTCCGAACGGGCGGAACCAGTCCAGGTACCGATCCGCGTCTGCATTCCCATAGTCCTTCTTGCGTACGAGCGCGAAGGGCGGACTGGTGACGATGAGATCCACAGATGCAGTAGGGAGATCCCCCAACACCAGGATGGAGTCGCCTGCAACCATCCGACCAAGATCGGTGCTGAAGTACTCTGAAGGCGAGCGACTCTCGTCGGATTGCGATACTTGGCGCATAGTCCTCAAGCTACCGGCTGGCTACGACAAAACCGTTGCTACAGGATCACCCTACCATCGAAAACACATATGTGTAAGTAGACCAGGTGGTGTGGCTGGCCAGCGGACCTGATCTCGTCGGCAAGATGGTCGCTGCCCTCCGGCCGGTACCTCCCGACCCAGCAGACCAGATATCCGTGTCTCCCCGATCAGCAGGGCCCGTACTCGGTAGGTCGCGAGCTGAGGTGCGCGATGCCGGTACGGGGCGGCGGATATCTCATGCTGGCGCTCGCCCGTGTCGGCACCATCGCCGAACTCGCAGCCCCCCGTACCGCGAGCGCGCGGGTCACGTGGGGATCGCCGGGCGTCACCGACTCAGCATCGAGCGGCCGGTCTGATCGAAGGCGGGTTTGGGGGCCATTCGCCCTGCCGCGCCACGCCTGGTTTGGGTTGGAGCGGCTTGGCGGCGGCGCTATGCTGTCTTGTGACACCGCACCGAGAGAGTTCGCGATGACGGCACGTCGACCTCCCGAAGAGAGGGCCCGCCTGGGAGAGGCGATCTATGAGCGCGAGATCCGCAAGCAGGTCGAGTCGCTTTACCATGGGGCGATCGTCGCCATCGACGTTAATACTGGGGACTGGGTCGTGGCCGACACCGTCCTCGGCGCGGCTGAGCTCCTTCGTGCACAGCGCCCGGAGGCAACGGACGTGTGGAGCGTTCGCGTCGGTCACCGGGCTGTTTACAGCTTTGCGGGGAGTTCGGTGCGGAGAGACGCTGGGTGATCGAGGGGGTCGTTAACTCCTCCTATGAGGCCATCGTCGCGCTCTTGCTGAGAGGACCGGACGGGGATGCCCGGGATATCGAGGCCGTGATCGACACCGGCTACAACGGCTTCCTGACGTTGCCGCCGAGGTTGGTGGCGGAGTTGGGGTTGCCGTTTGTCACGAGCGCTCAGGCAATCCTCGCGAACGGCAGCGAGGAGGCCTTCGATGTCCACAGCGTCACCGTACTGTGGGACAGTCACCCCGTCGCTGTCGATGCCTATGTGTCGGATACGACACCGCTCGTGGGTATGCGCCTGCTCGATCAGTGCGACGTGAACGTTCAAGTCCGCGACGGCGGTCGCGTTCTGATCGAAACCTCGAACTAACTCCAGCACGCGCGCCACGCCCGCCTCGGGCCTCGCGCTCCCATGCCGGCCTGGCCACCAGAGCGCGGGATGGAGTTCGACCGGTCTACCGAACATAGTGCGCTAGACGGCGGATGCCGGAGCAGCACCGTGGAACCGGACCTGTACTACGCCATCGGCTACTACCTGCTCGCGCACATCGAGCGCGGTCAGCCGGGCCGCGCCTTGCCCCGCGCGGTGATGAGCCAGGCCAGCAACACGCCTCGCAAGCTCGCCGCGGCGACGCGCGCCCGCGCGGGCGAGGCGCGCCATGTATCGCTTGAGCGACCCCGCCCGCCACGCTTGACACAGGCGCTCCAGAAGACGCTGCTACTCCTCTGCGAGACGCCCTTCGCCAGCGTGGAGGACCTCTCGCGCATGAGGCACCTGCCCGCCTCCTCCTTGCGCGAGCGATTGGGCGATGCTGAGCGACCGTCCGCTGCGGCGCCACGTCCCCACGGCGGCGGGCGTCGCGGCCCTCGGCGACGACGACCTGCTCTATCACCATCCCGTGTCCCGCCTGTGGCTGCGGCTGCTCGCCGAGCGCCTCGACGGCGTGGCGCTTCTCTACGAGCTGGCGGCGCTGATTGCCGACGCCGACCCCGAGGAGGACCCCCGTGCGCGCGCTGCGGGAGCCCTCGGGGTTCCACCACAGCGCGGCGGCGAACGCTGGGAGCGGTCATCGGCCAGGGGGCGCGGGCGCGCGTCTGGCAGCCCGCTCGCCACGGGCGCGGGAACACGCCGGTCGTCAAGCCCGACTCCAGCCTGGCGTGGCTGGTCGACCTGGCCGGGCGCGAGGCGGAGCACCCCGTGCGCCGGGTGAAGCCGAAGCGGCTCTGGGCGTGGCGTTCGTCAGGCGGCGCACGCGCGACACCGCCTGGGCCGAGAGACCTCGCGAATGCGGTGGTGACGCAACTCGGGAGCGCGGAGAAGCGGATGCTGGACCTACTGGCTGGCACTTCCCCACTCGACGCCCGCGAGGGGGATCATCACCGCGCGAGTGCGAGGCTCGCAGTGCCGGGCGGGCGGAGTAATGAACGAAGCGAGGCGAACGGTAGCATCGCCTATCGTGAGCATGGGCCAGTGTCTGCATCGCGCTGGCCATCATGGGGCGTTCCCCTGTACGCCGGGCTCGTCGATGCCAACCTTACCTGCGGTGCTCCCGCGTACCTGTTTGTGCTCCGCACGACAACTGCGGTCGCTCGCGCGACGTGATTCGGTTGCTTGTAGCCAGACCCCCGAGGCGACACGATAATCCTGTGATGAGCTAAGAGGCCGCGCGGATTGGTGGAGGTTGGGGGGTTCCACCAGTTGAGGTGTTGTTTCGGCTTGCATACCGAGTGCGACACAACCCCAACTGGTGGAGGACCTATTATGCGCGCGCTCGATCCCGAAGTGATAGACGCTGTATGGGCGGCTTGCGAGCGGCTGATCCCCGAAGCGGTGTCAGACCATCCCCTGGGCTGTCACCGCCGGCGGATACCCGATGAGGTCTGTTTTCGGGGAGTGCTGATCCGTTTGGTAGTGGGCTGTTCTTGGGAAGACACCGAACGTCTGTTGGGTGGGGTGGTGTCTGACACCACATTGCGGACCCGCCGAGACGAGCGGGTCCGAGCCGGTGTGTTCGAAGCTCTCGAGGCAGAGGCCCTCGCTGCCTACGACCGCATCGTCGGCTTGGACCTATCTGAGGTGTCAGTTGACGGGAGCCAACACAAAGCACCCTACGGCGGGGCACGCACAGGCAAAAACCCCTGCGACCGGGGCAAGTTAGGTATCAAATGGTCGATCATGGTCGACCGCAACGGCATCCCCCTCGCTTCAGCACTAGCCGGCGCCAACCGCCACGACACCACTCTGTTCGAACCCACCCTCAAAGCCGCGGCCGACCGTGGGCTCATAGCAGACATCGAGACCCTCCACCTCGACCGCGGATACGACAACAACCGCATCCAGGACTTATGCCACCACTACGGAATCGACGACATCAACTGCGCCCGCAAAAGACCCCGAGGTCAAGCCAGGGGCACCAGCACCAAGACACCCCTCGGTATGCGCTGGACCGTGGAACGAACCAACTCATGGCTCACTAACTACGGACAACTCCGCCGCAACACCGACCGACACCCCCACCACCGCCACGCCCAACTACAACTCGCCATCACCCTCCTTCTCGCAGCCAAACTCATCGACTGGAGAAACCGCTGGAGCCCCGACCCAGCCCCTATCCGCTAAGGCTCTAAGATTCCTTGCAGGCTGGGGAAGGGTGGAAGGCGTTCAGATGGCTGCAATAGAGGAGCGCGCCACCGATCTTCCAACGGCAGAAGACATGGCTCGCTATGCCAACTGTATGGAAGAGGCCAAGCGACGCATCGACGTGATCGAGCACTTCCTTTCCGGGAATGCTCACGCGGTATACCTTCAAACGACAGTTGAGACCATCTGCTTGCAGCTGCGCTCGGTGCTTGAGGTCATCGCCCTTGCATCCTTGGTCGCGAATCGTGCCGCGTATGCCGAGCACCGCAATAACTTCCGGAAGGATTGGCATGCGAAGCGGATCCTGCAGGACCTCGAGAATGTCCACCCCGCGTTTTATCCAAGGCCGACCAAGCAGGTTGTCGATCCGGTCGACGGGAGAGTCACTGAGACACTTGAGGTCAGGGATGGATATCTGACTCGAAGCGATTTTGGCGTCCTCTATGACCGGCTCGGGGGATTGCTACACGCGGAGAATCCGTTCTCGGCCGCGCGGGACTATCAATCGGTTCTGGGTGAGCTACCAGGGTGGGTCGATAAAGTCAGAGGGCTCCTCAATCACCACCAGATCCAGCTGGTTGACTCCGACCACCAACTCTGGGTTCTCATGGAGTCCTCTCATGACGGTCGACCCCATGTGTTTCTGTTCGAACGCTTGAGTGGACGACTCGGCAATGTACTCAAGCCCGAGGCCGAGGGCGAACTGCGGCCAGAGGACTGGATGGATGCGCTCGATGAGGCACTGGTTGCCGACGAAGTAGTCTGGAAGAAGTTTATGGATCGGGCGAATGGCCCGGCTTTCGCTTCGAGTCTGGAGGACACGCTCGAAGAAGACGCCTTCGACATCAGTTCGGCGATCGGGCGCACATGGCCAAAGCTCTCCCGACCGGTCATAGCAGCAGGCCGGACGCCTGACCGGACGGAGGAACCCAGCGACCCCCATCAGGACCTCTGGTCTCGCCTGGACAGCGATTTCCCTGAGTGGGAGGAGATGCTAACCAAAAACCTGTTACCGACGCTCCAGGGGCAGAGGTTTGTGATCCGAATCAGGAGAGACTTTCCAGAGGCATTGCCACTCTTCATCTTTTCGTTGTCGACCGATTGAGCCGGGCCGTGGCTGGCTATCAGGTTGGCCCCGAAAGCGCTCACCTTTGGGCTTGGCAGAACTGTTTGTGTCTCCGAGCCTGGGTACTTTCGGGGCCTGCCAAATCAAGGCTGCTTTACTGTTGCGGTATACCCCCGCGCAACTACCCCACCAGCTCAGCAAATGCCAGGTGTGGCGCTAACGCCACGCAACGCTAGCTCTTTTTGCAATCCATCGTGGTCGCTTGCACGCTGCCATATATCGTGATACTCTATGCGAGACATCGGAGTAGCCTATAGAAGGAGGTTCCGATGAAGAGAAAACTTCTCGCAGCGGTGGTGCTGCTGCTAGCCGCCGGTACCGTGGGTGCCGGCGCTCAGACAGAGCCACCCGCAAGGGAGTTGGAAGTGGTTGTACGCTCCGACTTCGTGGGACCCAACATTGCTTTCCCGGACGGGAAGTCGCCGGGAAAGACGTAGACCCTTCTACCGTGGTTCGTGTGCTGTCTCGGCATCGGACCGGCTCTCTGTCGTGTGGCCCTCGGTGTTGCCTTCCCGGCCTGAGCTACCGCTCCAACAGCCCGACATCAGGAGCCTGGGTTGCCGTCTGCAGCCGGGCTCCACATCCGTCATCTCTAACGACGGTCCTGCGGCCTATTCGTTAACTTCGCCTCCTGCAAAGTCATCGGTGATCTCCTTGGCCCCTTCCACCTCGGTGAGCTTTACGAAGATCCACGCTTTACCCGAGACCCAGGCGTCCGCAGGGATCCAGATCGACAGCGTTCCGGAGTCTTCACCAGCGGCGATGGTCACCTGGCCGACCTTGTGGTCATGGTCCCACGGATGTCCAAGGTCCCTGCACGTGAAGTCGGCGTCTGGTTCCTCGTCGGCGGGAAGGGCGCAGTAGTCCAGACCTGCGATCATGCCCTTGTTGTTGCTCAGGCTGTAGGCGACGGTGATGTCTTGCTGAGCGGCCTCGCTCAACGAGATTGAGAATCTCAGGGCCTCTCCCCGGCTCACCGTCTCAGCCTCCGCGATGGACACCGTCAGGGTCCCGCTGGTTGCCGGGGGGCGCATCATCGTCATCGGACACCGCCACCGTGGCCGCACCCTGGGACGAGGACACCGTGTAGCCGCTCCCCGTCTTCAGCGTCACGGTCACCGACCCGTCGGCCTCGTCCGCGGAGCCGCCGGTCGTGGCCACGCTCAGGGTCGCGCTCCCCGTGGTAGGAATGGTCACTGTGCGCGTGCCGGTGTTGACGCCGTAATCGCCGCTCTGCGACACGGTCACGTTCACGGCCAAAGCCGCCGCGGGTTTGGGGTTGGCGGCGATGGTGAACTCGGCTGACCCGCCCTCCGTTATCCCGCTTCCTCCGGTGATGCTGATCTCAGGCGTCGGCGCGGCGTCGTCGTCCGCAACGGCGACGGTGGCCGCACCCTGGGACGAGGACACCGTGTAGCCGCTCCCCGTCTTCAGCGTCACGGTCACCGACCCGTCGGCCTCGTCCGCGGAGCCGCCGGTCGTGGCCACGCTCAGCGTCGCGCTCCCCGTGGTAGGGACCGTCACCGTCCGCGTCCCCGTCGAGACCCCGTAGTCGCCTGTCGCGGTGACTGTCACGCTCACGGCCAAAGCCGCCGTGGGTTTGGGGTTGGCGGTGATGGTGAACTCGGCTGACCTGCCCTCCGTCACCCCGTTGCCGACATGCGTCCATTGCTGCCCCAACCACCGGCCCGATCAAGGCCAGGTACACCCACAGGCTCGGAGCGGAGTAGTACCGGTCCCAATCAACCCACTACGTGACGTGCCCGCCGCCGTCCGTCAACTCCGATTGCTCCGAGGGCGACAGCTCCGCCCACGAGGACGGCTCCTCGGAAGTCCAAGTTACGATACTCATACTGATAACCGGAAATCCAAAGAGGCCTAAGGTGATACCCCAGTTTTCCGGAGTCGGGATATTTGAATTGGTGGTGTGCTGACC
>JAPPHZ010000049.1 GCA_028820935.1 bacterium
ACATGGCCCACACAGCCCGAGCCGAGGGATGGGACCCCCTCGAGCTGTTGGTCAAGGTCCTCGCCGAAGAAGTCACCGCACGGGAAACACACGGCGGCCAAAACCGCATCCGCGCGGCCCGATTCCCCCAGACAAAGACCCTCGACGACTTCGACTTCGCCCACCAACGGTCAGTGTCACGAGCCCAGATCGCGCATCTACACCAACTCGACTTCGTCCGCGAAGCCCACAACGTGATCTTCCTGGGCCCACCAGGCACCGGCAAAACACACCTCTCCATGAGTACGGGGTCTTTGTCGGTGTAGGTGTCGGCGATGGCCCGGTGGCCGCGGATGCGTTGGTGGATGTCACCGCCGCCGAGGTGTTGTTGGATGTGGGGCCAGGGTTGTGGGAGTCCGTTGCGCCAGTGCTGGAGGAGGGCGGCGGCGCTGAGACTGGCGGGGTCTTCGCCTGGGGGGAAGGTGACGACGGTGGTGGGGACATCGGCGTGGTGGGCTTGGTCCAAGACTTTGCGCTGGGCATCCTGCCCGGATCCATCTCCGTCGAACGCTGCGATGAGGTGGTGGGCGCCGACGGCGAGGATACGGTGGAGGTGGGAGTCGGTGAAGGCGGTCCCGCCGGTTGCGACCACGTTAGTGAGGCCAGCGCGGTGGGCGGCTATGGCGTCAGTGTAGCCCTCAACTATGGCGGCTGTTCCGCTGTTGCGTATTTGGTGGGCGGATTCGGCTATGCCGTAGAGGGTTTCGGTTTTGCGGTAGAGGGAAGTGGTGCGGGTGTTGAGGTATTTAGGGGCCTTGGGGTCGGTGTTGGTGGGGAGTTTGCGCCCGGCGAACCCGATCACGTCTCCGCCCAGGTTCCGGATGGGGAACACGACTCGGCCGCGGAGGACGTCGTAGGTTCGCCCGGTTTTGCGGCTGATAGTAGCGACGCCGGAGGCGACGGCTGTGTCGTCGTCTTGGAGGGTGTTAGTTAGTCCTCTCCATTGGTCGGGCGCCCACCCGAGCTTCCACTTTTTCCGGTCGTCGGGTCCGATCCCCCGCTCGGTCAGGTATCGGCGGGCGTCTTCGGCGTGGGGTGAGTGGAGGAGTTGTTGGTGGTACCAGTCGGCGCTACGGCGGAGCAGGGCTAGTTCGGGTTCGTGGCCGCGGGTATCGGCCCGCCCCGGTGGGGTAGGAGCGGGCAGGGGGATGGGTGGCAGGTTGGGCGGTTGCCGTGTGACGGCGGCTTGTTGTTGTTGGGTGGCTTGGGTCCAGGGAACCGGGACGGGTGCTGTGGGTGGTTGGGCTGCGCCGGCGATCACCTGTGCGGTTTGGTGGTTGGCGTGGTGCCAGACGGCGGTGAGGCGGGCGGCTGTTGCGCCGTCTTCGATCCAGTCTGCTATAGCCTCGTACCAGTGCGCCCGGTCTGTAGCGGCGAGGTCCGCTCCGGCGGGGTTTGGGGGTAGTTGGGTGTGGAGGCGACTACGGGCGGCGTCCAGGGCTTCGAGGGTGGTTGCCCACCGCCGGGCACGTTGTGCTCTGAGGGTGGCCCGCACCGCCGATGCCCATTGTGTTTCGTCTTCGCTCAGTTGGTGGTGGCTGTGGGGGGTGAGGAGGTCACGGAGGGTGGGGTCGGCGACTGCGGCCATGAGAGCGACGGTGTGGTCGGCGGCTGGGCGGGCACCGACCCGGCGTGCGAGTTGGTAGCGGGCGACCAGGTCCAGGAGAGGACCTGGGTCGTCGAGAGGATGGGGGGCGGGCTGGTTGGCCCAGCTATCAGCCAGCGTCAGGAACGGCTCGAAGTGGTCAGCACCCCACGCATCGGCGGCGGCTTGGACGGCGGGGTCGGGCGCGGGTTCCGCCACTGCTGGTGGTTTGTCCGCTTCGGCGACAGGATCCGGATCGGGGGTGGTGTCGTCGCCGCTGGGGGGTAGGTCGTCGGGATACAACCAGTCGTCGTGGTCGGCTACGGGTGGCCCGAATAGTGCCTCTAGGTCTTCGCCGTCCTCAAGGGCGGCCACGAGGATGTCCTCCCACTCCCGGGCGGCCTCGTCAGCGGCGGCCTGTTGGTCGAGCCACGCTTCGATATCGGAACTGACCCGAGCCTCGATACCTTCCCGACTGGCTGTTGCTGCGGTCGCCTGCCCGAGCGAGGCTCCGCCGAGAACGGCGAGATCCGCAAGGGTGGGCATCGGTGTGGTGTGGGGGCTGTCTGCAATCTGTCCGAGATGCGCGGCGGCTACGTCAGCTGACACGAGTTGTGATCCTGCGGGCACGGTTAGGGGATGTGCGGAGCCGCGTTTGAGTACGGTTTCGATTATGTGATCGGGTGGTAGGTGGTCGGGTGGGGTGTCGGGGTCGTACTGTGCTTGGTCGGTGACGACCATTAGGTGGTTCTCGTGGCGGCCGCGGGTGAGCCCCACATACAGCTGGGCGCGGCGGCTGTGGACGGTGATGGCGCACAGCGCGGCGTCGGTGGTGAGGGACTGGACACGGGTCTGTGTGGTGGCGTAGCCCAGGTCGAGGTGGTCGACTGCGTAGGAGGCGGGGAGGACGACCGTGACATCTTCGTGGGCGAGGCGACGGGCGGTCACAGGCCCCTCTTTGTCTGCTCCGGTGATAACCCAGCGGTCGCCGTTGCGTACCCACTGCCCATCGGACGCGACGATGCGGCGGTTGTTGCGGCGGGTGGCCACCGTGTCTCCCACCCGGATAACACCGTTGCCGGCGCCCTGCACTCTGTGCCCGGTTTCGCCCGCCCGGTGGCGGCGGGCGGCGATCTCAGTGTTGATCTCCCCAACCAGGCTGAGAGTGGGGGCAGTGATGATCGTATCCAGCCCACGGCGTTCCTCCCACCACGCAGCGGCGAAGCCGGCCACTTCCGCTTCGGTGCTGTCATGGACGCGACCCCGCTTGTGGTGGTAGTCGAGCGCCGTCTTCTGGCCTTGGCGTAGCCCGATCGTGGCGCGGGCCTCGTCATGGTCCGAAAAGCGCCACAGCTCCGACAGCACCGCGGCGGGCACCAGGTCAGGCCGATCAGACAGGGCGTGGAACACACCACCGGCGCCGACTGCTCCTTGCTGGGCGGTGTCACCGACGAGGATCATCCGCGCCCCGACCTGGGCGGCCCGCCCAGCCAATGCGGCGAGGGTGCGGGTGTCCAACTGTCCGGCTTCGTCCACGATCACCCACCCGCCTTGCGGTACCCGGTCGTCGGCTATCGCCGCTAGCGCGGCCGTCTCCGCCGCCACATCGAGGGCTTCGCCCAAGTTGGCGGCTGCGGTGGCGGTGGGTGCCACAGCGAGGACCTGGTCGCGGCCGACCGCCCCAGCTACCCGGCCCAACATTGCGGTCTTGCCCGACCCGGCAGGGCCCAACACCAGCACCCCGTTGGTGTCCGCCTCGAGGATGGCTGCGACCGCGGCGGTCTGATCTGATCCAAGCCCATCGGTGTCCGCTTCGGCGCTGTCGGCGTCGGCTTCGCCAGCGAGCCATGACACGGCGGCTACTTCGGCTGCGGCCAAGCCGGGGGAGTACCAGCGCCCGTCCCGTTCCACCAGCTGGGCGGTGACCCGCTCCCAAAGGCCGGCGGCCAACTGCCCGAGAGTGGTCTGGGGGTCGATGTCGCGGCCGTGGAGATCTGCGCTGGCGGACAGGGTGGCCCACACAGTCCGGAGAATGTCGGAACGAGTCAGCCCCCGAGACGCTGTACCCAACTGCTCCAACTGTGCCACGACCGCGGCGTCCACGGTGTCGGGAAGGCTGGGGGTGGGGTCGGCGACCAATACCTCGACGCGGTCGTATGGGCCGGGCTCCTGCCGGGGAGTAGAGCGTAGGCCTGCAGCGAGTGTTTCGGGGGTGACCCCGGCGGCTTCGGCTTCGTCCCGCCAGCGGGCATGGGGGTCGCCGTAGGTCTGTTTGGGGGTGCGAGTGTGACGCTTCGCCCGATCCCAGAGGTCGAGCCGCTCAGCCGGGGTGGGCTCCCGTTTGTGCTCAGCCTCGAAGGCGCGGACCTTGGCTTGGGCGACCTTGGCGATATCACGGTGGCGGGCGGACCACTCCGCCATCAGACCGTCCGGGCGTCCCGCCAGCTCGGCGTGCCAGTTGTCACCCACACGATCCCAAACCCAGCCCAACCGCTGCGACAACTCAGCCCGCAACACCGCCGCCCCCACCATCGCCGCCGCAGCCGCGTTCCGATACAACAAACGGCCGTCAAGGGTCCGCCACTTACCATCCTCACAGCGGACCCGGTTATGGACAATCAAATGCGCATGGACATGAGGATCACCGGCCCGGCTCGTCCAATGGTCGAAACGGGCGATGGTCGCCCCCTCAGGTACCTCCACCCGGACCACCCCGTTACGACCAGCACGGCTCGCAACAGCCTCCGACTGGAGGAACCCCACCACCGCCCCGGTACTGACATCCCAAGCCGCTTCGATCTCCTTACGATCCGCGGCATCCGCCAGCGCCCACGCCGCGCTCACCGACTTCGGAGGCGAATACACCATGTCGAAAGCCGAGAACTTGCGCCGCCGGCGCACCACCCCCGCCCGATCAACGAAGGACCCGCCCGGCCGGTAACGGCGGCCCAACTGCTCCCCGCTCGAAGGGTCCACCGCCGACAGCGACGCCGCCAACTGCTCGGGCGTTACCACCCCACCCTCAGTGACTCCCATCGCCCCGGCTGCGGCCCACCGCCCCGCCAGCTCGCCATGGTTGCCCGTGTAATACCCGACAGCCGGCGCGACACCCGATCCCGGGCCCGGGCTACTACCGGCCGCCGCCTGCCCTCCGCCGCCAACCGACCCGGCAGCTCCCGGCTGTTTCCGCCCGGTGTAGTAGGCGACGTGTTCGACCCCGACCTTGGCTATGTAAAGCGACATGGCCGACATAATGCCCCACGACCCCCGAAACCCGGTCGCGCATCACGTACCGGGACATACGTCCCACCACCACCCTGGGACATACGTCCTCATTTCAATGAAAACTTGGCTACGCCCCTCAACCACAGTCCACACCCCCTGCGGGGACATGTGTCCTCTACCCCATTGGGACGTATGTCCCCCTCCCCGCTCCCCCCGATGTCCCGTCCACCACCCGCCCGCTCCAGCTCATCCCCACCGACCACACCAACACCCTCCTCGCTGCCCACCCACACCCCCACCCTCCTCACCAGACACCGACAAAACCCCAGGTAAACGCCCCAAACGCCACCCGGCACCCGGACCGTGCCCAAGCAAGCAGGCCTCCCCCACCGCCCGCCGGCCACCCCTCTTCCACCCACACCACCCGGCCAGAACGCAAGTACTACCCCCAAGCCTGCAAAGGACATATGTCCCCTAAGCCGGCGTGCGGCCCGGACACATGACCCCCACCACAACAGGGGCTCGCAGTTCGCCGCCTCGCCGCCGACCCCCCAACTGTCGCAGCCCAGGACGTCTGCCCACCGACGCGCCTGCAAAACCCCAGGTCAGAGGGATACGCGACCGCATGCGCGACCGGAAGCGCGACCGGTCGCGCATAAGCGCGACCGCGACCACCACTCCCCCTCCCCGGTGACGTAGCGCCGGGACACATGTCCCACTCTCCACAGCCGCCGGCCGCTCCTCGCTGGTTGGCCCGCAAGCCCCCTCGGCCTCTGTCGGAAGCGTCCGTCCTGTCTAACTGCTTGCGGGGGCCTAGGTCAGAGGGATGCGCGACCGCTCGGGGGGAGATGCGCGACCGCTCGGGGGGAGATGCGCGACCGGTCGCGGTTGAGCGCGACCCCAACGGGGTGGATCCGCGACCGGGTTTCGGTAGGCGGGTGGCAGTGTGGGTACCGGAGCAAGGGACAACTGGGGCAGGAAGGATCAGCATGGGTTCGAGAGCGGCGGCGCTGGTGCGGGAAGCGACCGATATCGTGTCGCTTTTCGAGGAGGTGACCGAGGTCACCCGCTCAGGCGCCGCCGCTGCGATGGCGCTCTGCCCCTTTCACTCCGACAAAGACACGCCTTCGCTGAGTATCAGCGCCGACAAGGGTGTGTACAACTGTTTCGGCTGTGGCGCTCGGGGCGACGCTCTGACCTTCGTCCAACAAGCGCACGGTGTGGGCTTCGCCGAGGCGCTGTCGATGCTGGCGGCGCGGGCGGGCATCGACCTGGGACCCCAGACGGCCCGCCAGTCTCGGGCGGCGCGGTTGGGCAACATCCGGTGGCAGGCAGCCGAGTTCTATCATGTGCTGCTCCGCGTGGACCCCACGGCGGCGCCGGCGCGGGGCTACCTCCGCCGTACCCACGGTTTCGGCTCGTCCGACGTGGTCGGCTTCACCGTAGGCTGGGCTCCGGCGGACCCGTCGGCGGTTACCAGCGCACTCCGGGATGCCGGCGTGTCCGGACGCGACATCGCCGCATCAGGGGTGGCCAACCTCGGCATGGGACGGGCAGGCCGGGTGGTGTACCCGGTGGTGACCGGGCCGGATCGGGTGGCCGGTTTCGTCTCCGAAGACTCATCCGGGCGAACGTTCCCTCCGTCCCGTGGGTCCCGGTTGCTGTTCGGCATGGGCCAGGCACGGTCAGCGATAGCACGGGAGGGCACAACTGTCGTGGTCCCGGACGCGGCCGCGGTGATCGCCTGGCACAGGGTCGGGGTAACGAACACCGTAGCGCCGGCCACGCCCCGCCTGAACACCGACCACCTCGCGACGCTGGCCCGGTTCGGCTTGAGGGCGGTGATCGTCCCACGGGACCCCGACAGCACCCGCGGACTGTTGGCCGACACGCCCACCGTTCGTGGTATCGACGTCTACATCGCAGAAGCTCTCAGCGTGGCCGGCCGCAACCTCAGCCAGGCCGACGCTCTAGCCGCCGCAAGATCCGCAGTACCGATCTCCGAAGCCCGGCTAACCACCGCACTGTCCGGCTACCGAACGGCCGCCACGCCAACAACCCGGCGGGCCCTGCTCGCCAACGCCCGGCAACTCATCGAAGACGAGACGGACGAGCACACACGGTGGGAACTGGCGGCAGTCGCTTCCGGCATTACCGGTTTGCCGCTCGAGCGCGTGATGGGGGCGGCGACGCTGCTCCCCCCAAAGGAGGCACAGCGCCCGCTCGCCCGGGCGGCACTGGCGCTGTGAGATGTGAGGTGCACCTTGCCCGTGCAGCCGCTCGAAGGCGCTCTTGCTGCCCGGGACGACCAGGAGCGGGGCTGGAACGTGCGGCTCTACGACACGACGGGAAGACAGGTCGGCGCCTCGGGCGGGTTCGCCACCGTGCACGAGGCAACGCACCTGGCACGTCTCGCTTCCTCGTTGGTGGGCCGCAACCACCCTCTCCGGGTCCACTTGGACGAGGACCCGCCCCAGCTGCCCGTGGAGGGGAGAACAACGGTGGTGTACCGGGAGCCGGCCCTGCGCCACGATCAGGGCTGGGAGATGATCACTGCCCGACCCGACGTCGGGCAGGTGGTCCGTTCCCGGCCGGGGTCGGGCGCCAGTTCGTACAATTCGCTCTGCTTCATCGAGCCGGCCACATACGACTGCCGGTACTCCTCCCCGGCTCCCAGTCGTCGACACGCTGGCGGTGGATGCCCCTGGTGCTCAGCAACCGCTACCACGCTCAGCGCCGAACGCAGCGGGCGGCGGTCAGGCCTCGGAGTTGAAGGGTGGCCGCTTTGCCTGGCACAGTCTCCGCCCATGCTACCTCTTCCTCGGCGGGCGGGATATCTTCGGTCGGGGCTGGCAGTGCCTCTGCCAGCTTGAGGATCGGCTCTATTTCGAGGTGGTGGTACCCCCTGTCCTCGATCAGAACGAGCCACCAGCGGAGCGCCACCGAGCGAGGTCCGCTATGTCGGCGCTATCGATGACCTGGCTGGGGAACATCCACGGTTCGAGCGGGTCCACGACCCCTTCGGGCACCAGCAGTAGTGGGTCATCGAGGTGTGGCCGCTGTAGCACGGAGCGGGCTTGCCGCCGTACCACCGCAGCGATCACCGCCTCGTCAGGTAGCGCGGTCAACCGGTCGGTCAGGCGCCGGGACTGTGCTTCCTTCTCCCGGTGCTTCGCCGCCCGGTCCTCCCGAACCTGGAGCGATCCTCGTCGGTCTCCGGGCGGGCTGAGCGGACCATCAGCGCGATTTCCATCCTCGCCGTGGCGAGCATGGTCGCTGCAGACCGCGGTCTGTTCGATCTTCGTGAGGCCGCAGTGGCCGTTATGCAGGACGGCTGCATGGTATGGATCCGCGGAATGCTCTTCGTCCGGACGATCCAGAACAACCGCCGGTAGTACTCGCTGCCAGCCTGCCATAGGCGCTTTACCACGATCTTGACCACACCTCCCCGCCCGGCTTGTGGAGGATGTGCTCGATCCGCTCCGGCCGCGTCGGTGACGTCCTCGGCGTCCACATCCTGAGCCACGAGCTGCGACAGGGTGTAGGCGTACTCGACGGTAAGCGTCCCTCAGAAGACCATTGTCTGACCTTCGTCGGGCAGGGTGAGGATCCGCAACCTGCGGGACGCATGGGCTCTCGAGCGGCCCACCCGCCGTGCTATCTCCGCCTGCGACCATCCAGCGTCTACCAGACTGCGGCATCCGCCTGCCTCCTCAACCAGGGTCTAGGTCAAGGCGTTGGAGTTCTCTGCCAGGGTGGCCCGCAGCCGCTCCGACGCGTCCGCGGCTGTGTGCACCGGCGCTGGCGGAGGCCTTCGGGGTCAGCTAGAGGCGGCGTGTTGCGCCGGACTGCTAACGCGGCGAGGGGTGTCGTTACTCGGCTTGATCTGCTGTCAGGTTTCACGCCGCTTTGTGCTCTATCCGCACCGCGGCGTAGGTGCACCACACGTCCTCGTTTGGGGTAGCCAGTCCGTGGGGTAGGAGGCCCCTTGGCGGTGTTGGCCGCGGCGCTGACCGCTACCAGCCCGGCGGTGTCGTTGCGAAAGCCTCCAGGTCCGCTTCGTTCCACATGCGGGCGCCCGACTCCCAAGCCTCAACCAGGGGCACGAGGTGGTCGAATGCGCAGCTTGGCGACGTCGGGCTGCCCTAGGCATCGCCGGGCGACCACCACTCCCATCACGACCCGGCACACCCGGGTCCGGATGCATGGTTGGCGTATGGCCGAGTCGCGTGTCAGCACCTATTGGAGAGAGTGGCATCCATCTCCGTCGCTGTCGCTCCAGTGTGGGAAACAGGTCCCGGTCGTAGCCTCCCCACACCTAAGCAGCTACGGCCAGCCGGGTCGAGTCCACCAATTGCGCCTCGGGCGGCGGCGGTGGGGCGGTAGTCGCCGTGGCGAATGTGGTGGAGGTGGCTTCGGTGGTGAAGGAGGGAGGAGGTGCCGGCGCTATTGGAGTGAGTGTTGTCAGAGGCAACGACTCCGGGGCCGCGTCGGGCGCATCAGGAACTGTCGGGTAGGGAGCGGGCCGCCTCCAAGTGGCGCCGCACACCCCGACTGCTTATGCCGAGGGCCTTGGCTACCTGAAGTATTGGCACCTCGTCGGCGACTACGGCGGATACGAGGGCGCGGCGGAACGCTGTGGTCGCCTTGCGCTGCTCGCGGATGCGGTCCGCCCGGTCCGCCCAGAGGCCGAGCAGGTCCGTGAGCACGAGGCTGTGAGGATCGTCCGCTGGGTACATCACTCCCCCTCCCCCACCGTAGGTGGGACATATGTCCCGGCGATAATACCCCGTGCATTCCGACAACAAGCGGGGTAGGCGGCGGCGGTCTAGCTCTGACTGACCACACTTGGCAGCTCCAAAGACCCCTCTGCCGACCGCCGCCCACAAGGCCCGAGCCGTCAGGTCCGTCCTCGACCGCCTCTAAGCACGGGCCCCTGGGAGCCAAGGCCACGGTAGGCGTCAACCCCTGTGGCGGCGTTGACCATGATGAACGCACCGCTTACAGGCAGACGACAAAAGACATACCACGTGCCGAACTGGCCTAGCGCCGTCCATGGGACGACTAGGCAACGCCTCCCGCTACCACGACGAAGGGCAGATGCCTGGGTGGTTGGTGGAGCACATGTTTCCGGTTAGCTCCTGCTGAGTGGTAGGAGCCCCAACTTAGGCAGCCAGCAGCGGAGGAACCGAGGCGCGATCGGGTAGCTCCTAAGCGGCGCCTACGTGTACCCTGATGGCTATGAGTTCTCTCACAGTTGAGTTGCGTCCTGACCTGGTGGACTGGCCGCACACGCGGCCGGTTAGGGGCGCGCTCGTCCCGGTTGTCAACACCCTGCGGGAGCAGGACCGGGTGATCGCCACTCTGGGTGATCTGGCCGAGTTGCTTCCCGACCGGGCGCCGCAGAGTACCGCCCGGGCGTTGCGGGAGGCGGGGTGGCTGTTCCCGATGCGGACCAGCGGTGTGTGGGGGTTCGCCGGGGCCCGGTTGGGCGCTCCTCGGGCGCCGGGGTATTTGGAGCTGCACGCTCGGATGCGGGTGCGGCCGGACACGCCGGCGTGCATCGCTGGCAAGACCGTGGCCATGCTCCATAATTGGCTGTGGCGGCCTGTCGGGTCGGCTATCGGTATGCCTCCGGGAGTCAAGGTTCCCCGCTGTTTGGGTGACCTCACCGTTCACCGGTGGGATCCGCAGATCGATCTGGACGAGTTCTTGGGGCTGCCGATGTGGAAGCCTGAAACGTTGCTCTGCTATATGGCAGCCCGACCGTCGCGGATCTCCTGGGAGGACGTACAGGAGTGGTTGTGGGCGGTGTGTGAGAACCTCGAGCTCGATCTGCTGCTGGCCGAGTTGGAGGGAAGGCCACGGGCGGTGTGGATGAAGACCGGCTACCTCGCGGATGTGGGGGAGCGGCCGCATCTCGGCGAGGCCGTCGTCGCGGCGGCGCCGGCGGGGGGGCGGGGCCCCTATGTGCTCGGGTGGCGGGAACGCAACTTGCCGTATTCGGTTTGGGACAGCCCGGTGCGGGTACCCAAGTACGGGATCGTCGATTACCTGTTGCCGAGACGGTGGTGTCCGAAGCTTGGTTTCGAGCCGTTCGAGCCGCCCAAGACGTGGGAGTTCGACTGAGCAGCCTCTCCTCAGCGATCAAGCAGGCGTACCCGGCCGTCACCAAGAGGGGATCGGTTGTTGAGGAAGCGGCGGTGCTGGACGTGGCGTTCGATCATCTCCTCTACGGACTTCACGAGCGGGGCGTGTATGAAGTGGTCGGCCTGACGCTGAAGGGCGGCACGGCGCTGCGGAAGTACCACCTCGGGCATCGGAGCCGGTTCTCCTTCGATCTTGACTTCGACGCTGAGGAAGGCGCTGACGAGTTGGTCGCTGAGGAGATCGACGGGATGGCATTCCGTCACTTCGAGTTCGCAGCGCACGAACGCCGGGGGCACTACAGCACCCGTGTGGCCACCGACCTACTTCCCGGCGGTGGGTATCTCCAGGCGAAGATAGACTTCTCCACCCGGGGCCTTTGGCTCCCGCCCGAACAACGCAGCCTCATCCACACGCCCGTCCAGGCCGCCTACCCGTTCGATCCCGGGTTCCCAGTCCCGGTGATGCGCGTGGACGAGAACGTGGCGGAGAAGCTCGGACGCTGGGAGGGGGAGCCTCTCATCCGTGACCTCTACGACCTGGCCGCTCTCAGCACCAGAATCGCCGACCCGCAGCTCGTCACCCGGATGTGGGTGCTGAAAAGCTACGCCGGGATGGTGAGCGGCAGCCGCCGCGGGCGCGGCGGGCCTGCTGCCTCGATCGACACGTTGACCGCCGACAAGCGCTCCGCCGGGTTCGTGCTCGATGACTTGGCGCTGCCCGCAGACCCTCCTGACACAGCCAAGCAGACCCTCGTCGAGAGCTACCTGCCCAAGGTGGACCAGCTGTGCCGCACCGTGGCTGACCACATGACCCCCGACCTGTACCGCTACGCCGACGACAGGGGCGCTCTCAGCTGGGAGGTAGGCCAAGAGATCGCCGAGATCGAGCGGCAGGCGCTGGCCGCCCTCACCCGCGACGACCCGCACAGGAACCCGTCAGATTTGGGGCCGGGCTGGCTCTGAAGTGCCAGGGCCCTTTTTTGCGGGCCGCAAATCGGCTCCTAGCCTTTTGGGTTACGTTGGTTAACGCTCTAGGGGTCCTTTCCAGGCGATTATGGCCGAGTTCTGACAACAACTCTGGAGCGGGGCGGTGTTGGTCCGTCGCACCGCCCCGGCCGAGTTCAGGGGCGAGCGCAACGCCTCGATGCGGGTGACGGTGCTCAGCGGTGGTGCGCAGTTACCTCCGGGCGGTTTCTACTGCGCGTTTTAGACGGATGTCATCGCGCGAACTATGACAGCTAAGGGGGGCTGGAGGCTAGGTGGATGGCTCGGGGTCAAGGCTGCCGAACACGTCCTGTACGAGAACACGCAGTACCGCGGCGTCCACGCTGAGGTCGCCGACGACCGTCCGGATGGCCCCTACTATGTTGGCGCGGCTGATGGCCACTCTCCCGATGTTGTGGAACATGTTCTGCTGGGGATCGGCGCTGGTGCCGACGATGACGTACAGGTCGCCGGCGCGGTAGATGTCGATCTGGTAGTGGTCGGGCGGTTGCTCCGGATCGTGGTGGCACCGATGCCTGATTGCTTGCGGTGCAGTGGGGGCGAGCCCGCAGGAGGACGGACCTAGTAGGCGGAGCGACTGAGGCAGCAGCCGGGGCAAGTGGAGCCGGTGGCACCGGCATTGGACTCCGCCAAGTTGGCGGCTGCCTTCCGGATCGGATAACGGAGGGCACTGTGAGCGGCTCGGACTTCGACTCCTTGACGGACCTGCCAGAGGGTGCAGGGTCGGCGGTGGTGTCACTCGATGCGGGAGGTGGGCGTGTGCTGGTGCTGGAACCCGACGGCCACAGGGAGGAGTGGGGTTCGCCGGTTCTGACGTAGCCCGGCGTGAAGGTGGTGTAGCTCCCGGCGGAGGGTTCTAAGTGGGTGTGTGACGTTTGTTGCCGCGAGTTGGACAGGGCGTACCCGATCCCGGTCGAGGACGGCTGGGCGCTGTGTAGAGGCTGCGCCACTGGGTGGGGGGTTCCCGTCCGCCTAGCTGGTCCCTTTAGCGACCGCGGGACTTGTCCGTGCGTGCCGTGTTCAGTGGTGGCGGCCGGGATGTATGACACCCACTGGCAGGGTCTGGTACTGAACGCAGGCCGACTGGCCGAGCCGCCCGCTTCCGCGGGACATGCGTTCGCCGCCCTCCAAACCTAGGTGGATGCGCGACCGCGGGAGGGTGGATGCGCGACCGGTCGCGGTTGAGCGCGACCGCGGAGGGGTGGTTGCGCGACTGCTCCGAGACCCCCTGTGTGGTCTCATTCGTGGTATAGCGACGAAAGGTAACGGATGCGGGCGTCGGTTGTGGTGTTGAACGGTGGAAAGAAGGCTGACCCGGGGGGTGCTTTGGCACGCCGGGTACGTAATGCGGAGCCGGTGGAGTGGTCCCGCCGGGACTTGCGTATCGTGGGCGGCGACGGGACGGTGGTGTGGGAGCAGGCAGGTGTCGAGTTTCCCACCGCCTGGTCGCAACAGGCCTGCCAGATCGCGGCGTCCAAGTATTTCTGGGGGAAGGTCGGCACCGCTGAGCGTGAGACTTCGTGGAGGCAGGTGCTGGAACGTGTGGTGGGGACGATCACCGGTTGGGCGCATGACGCCGGCTATTTCAAGGGGGAGCAGGCCGACCGCTTCGCCATCGACCTGTGGGAGGTATTAGCCCGGCAGGAGGCGGCGTTCAATTCGCCTGTGTATTTCAACCTCGGCTGTGAAGACCGGGCACAACAGGTGTCAGCCTGCTTCATCCTCCCAGTGGGGGACTCCCTGCCGGAGATCCTGGACTGGATCAAGACCGAGGGGCTGATCTTCCGAGGCGGGTCGGGCGCCGGCGTCAACCTGAGCGCCATCCGGGGCAGCATGGAACAGCTATCCGGCGGCGGGGTAGCGTCCGGGCCTGTGTCCTTTATGGCGGGGGCTGATTCGAGCGCAGGCGCGATCCGCTCGGGCGGTAAGACACGGCGCGCGGCGAAGATGGTGCTTCTGGACGTAGACCATCCCGACATCGAGGAGTTTATCGCCTGCAAAGTAACCGAGGAACGCCGCAGCCGCGACCTGGCGGCCGCTGGGTGGGACATGTCCTTGAACGCCGACCGTGGGCTGCGGTACCAGAACGCCAACAACTCGGTGCGTGTCAGCGACGCCTTTATGGAGGCGGTGATGGCCGACAGCGAGTTCGAGTTGGTGGCTCGCACGACCGGTGAAGTGACCAAGACGGTACGAGCTCGGGATGTGTGGCGGCAGGTCGCCGAGGCGGCGTGGGAGTGCGCCGACCCTGGTGTGCAGTACTCCACGACGATCAACCGTTGGCATACCTGTCCTGCCTCGGGGCCGATCAACGGCTCGAACCCGTGTTCCGAGTATGTCCACCTCGACAACACAGCGTGCAATCTGAGTTCTATCAACCTGCTCCGGTTCGTCGGTGACGACGGCGCGTTCGACTTGGACGGCTTCGAGTATACGGTTCGGACGATGATCACCGCTATGGACGCTGTGGTGATCCCCGCGGACTACCCGACTAAGGAGATCGGTGACCGCACCCGCCGGTACCGGCAGCTCGGGCTCGGCTACGCGAACCTCGGCGCGGCGCTGATGGCGTTGGGCCTGCCTTACGACTCGTCCGCTGGCCGTGCTTGGGCGGCGGCGGTGACCGCGTTGATGTCGGCAGTGGCGTACGACCAGTCGGTGGAACTGGCTGCCGAGCTGGGTCCGTTCGATGGGTACGGCGACAATGCCGAGCCGATGCGGGCGGTGCTGGAGATGCATCGGGAAGCCAGTTACAAGATCGGCCCGCTCGCTCCCGCTCAGATCGTTGCGGCGGCTCAGGCGATGTGGGACCGGGTGGTGGACCGCTCCCGGCTGTACGGGGTGCGTAACAGCCAGATAAGCGTTTTGGCGCCGACGGGGACCATTTCGTTCATGATGGATTGTGACACCACCGGGATCGAACCGGACCTGTCCCTCCTCAAGTGGAAGCAGCTGGTCGGCGGCGGGACTCTGCAGATGGTGAATGGGACGGTGGGACGTGCGCTCAAGACCTTGGGCTACGGCGAGGCTACGGCCTCGGCCATCGTGAAGCATATCGAGGGTACCGGCTCGGCGGTGGACGCACCGGGTCTGCTGGGTGAACACCTCGACGTCTTCGCTACCGCGATGGGCGACAACCGTATCTCGCCGCAGGGTCATTTGCGGATGATGGCAGCGGTTCAGCCGTTCCTCTCGGGGGCGATTTCCAAGACGGTCAACCTCGATGCTGAAGTGACCGTAGAGGACGTGGAGGAACTGTTCCATCTGGGCTGGGAACTCGGGCTGAAGGCGGTGGCAATCTACCGGGACGGTTCCAAGTCGGACCAGCCGATGACCATTACCGACACCAGTTCAGGGACGACGGACAGCCCCCCGCAGTTGCCGGAACGCCGGGAACTGCCCCGCAGCCGCCAGTCGTGGACGACCGCATGGCGGGTAGCCGATTACTCCGGGTACTTGACCGTCGGCCTATATGACGACGGTCAGCCTGGCGAGGTTTTCGTTAACGGCGGCAAGCAGGGTTCGACCATGGCCGGCCTGCTGGACTCCTGGGCGATCTCCGTGAGCCACGGACTCCAGCGAGGTGTCCCCCTCGAGAGCTACGTCCGGGCCTACAAGGGGATGAGCTTCCAGCCAGCTGGGGTCACCGACGACCCTGACGTGAGGGTGGCCACGTCGCTACCCGATTTCCTGATGCGGATCATGGCCCTGCGGTTCCTGGACGAAGACACGCGTCAGGGACTGGGCGTGCTGTCCACCGCCGAGAGAGGCGCCCGGCCGATCCCCGGTCTGGAGACAGCCGGCGTAGTCTCCACCGTGACGGAACACGCATCGACTGCGCCGCTATGCCAGGACTGCGGTATCCAGATGGTCCGGGCTGGCTCATGCTACGCCTGCGGCCAGTGCGGAACGACGAGCGGCTGCAGCTGAGGAGTGCCCACTCCACACAATGGCGATCACCCCGTCACCGTTCATGCTTCTGGAGGCCTCCCCGGGTGACGGCCCGCTCCACTTCATAGCCTCCACCGATGCCGGCCATGTGCAGATCAGCAGACGAGGTGACCGCTGGGGCACCGCCAACACGGGAGAGGGCGAGCCGAGAGTGCTGCCCGGGCTGTATCGGACGCCGGCTGCTGCCGCGGCGGTTCTCAGCCGTCATTACGACCTGGTGCCCTACCGTAACGCTGACGAGCTCCACCGGTGGCGGGAACGGGAGGCCCGCCGGGCCGCAGCCCGGCGACGATGGGACCGCGGGCAGCCACCTTGGGTCTCCTACCACGTTCCGCTCGCTCCCCGTGGTTACACACTGTCCACCGACTGGTCTGACAGCAGCTACCGCTTCTGCGCGACCACCGAGGCGGGTCGGGCGCGCCTAGTGGGGGTAAGCACGCACTGGTCGGCCAGCGTCGTGGACGCCGCGGACCCGTCCAACAGTCGCCGCTACGGAGCGGAGTTCGTGACCGCCGAGGAAGCAGCCGCAGCGATCATCGGTGCCGGCCATCAGGTGGCACTGTGGGACCGAGCCGCCGAACAGCGTCGGGAACACCCGGACACGATCCCCCTCATCGACGAATACGGCGACACCCTGTGGGTGGTGGATCGTGTGTGGTACTACGGGCTGGGCGACCTGGCCACCCCCGAGCGCCTCCCCACGGCCCGCCAGATGGGCACAGCCGGCCAGGTGCTCTGACGACACCGGCAAACCAACCACCCGACCGAACGAACGGTCGCTTTCACCTCCTGCGGCTCCCCTCGATCTCGAGCACAGCTCGGGGTGGGCTCCCGGCCTGAACATCGCTACCGGACCGCCCCTGAGCGAGCCGACACCGCGTGTGCTAATGGTGACATGTTTCTGGCTGAAACAAACCCTGCGGTGGCCCAGCCGTTGGATGCGCGACCGCTGAAGGGTGGATGCGCGACCGCGGAGGGGCGGATGCGCGACCGGTCGCGGTTGAGCGCGACCGCGGAGGGGTGGATGCGCGACCGGGTTTCGGGGGTGGGGTGGCACAGTTGTCTCCATGTCGTACGCGACTATCAGCCCTAGTACCGCTTCCCCGGCCGCTGCCCTGTGCGACGAAATGTTCGAGGCACTTGTGGCGGCCGTGGAGGTAGCGGCGACCGAGCCCGAGGCAGCGGCGGCTCCCCCGACTATCGGAGGTGACGCTGCTCCGGTCCGGGAGTGGACACCGCCGGCGGACGCTCCGTGGAGAGGCGGGACGCTGGACACGGTGGCACAACTGGCGGACATGTGCGGCGGTGTGGTCTCGGACGAACTGCTCGCCCCTGAGGACCGTACCCGCGTGTTCGCGCGCCGCCTGGCCAGGGCTGGCCAGCTGGCAGGTAGTTCGTACACCGACGGACGGTTGGTGGCCGCTGCCCTCGATCAAGACGGGGATCCCGGGCTACCAGCCGCACAAACCAAAAAGGAGGAGCCAACCATGGTCGATGTGATAGTGAACCTCATGTACAAGTACCAGGTGCTGGTGATGGTCGGCTTCGGCTTCGCCACCGCTGGATTGATGCTGTGGGCGTTTGTCAAGACCCGCTCAGCTCCCGCAGTATTGGGCATGGCAGCCGTAGGCATCGGAGCGATGGTACTGGTAGCGAACATGACTACGGTCGCCAACCGCTTCGGCGAGGACGTGCTCGGCAACGAGACGATCACCATCGAGCAGGTAACCGGCAGAAGCGCCCCCGGCCAGTCATCGACCGCGCCCGGAGGCGGCGGCACCCCCACCACCGTCCCCTGCGACGACGAGTTCAGCCCCGGATCCTGCTAGCCGCCTTGGTGGGGAGGTAACAGAATGGCGAAGAAGGGCAGCCGGACATGCCAATCGTTCACGTCAGCCCGCCGCCGCCCGACCGAGCTGGGCAGGATCCCAGGGCTTACGCTCCCGTGGACGTTCACGCTCCCGCAGGTGGCCGTGTTCATGGCGGCTCTCATGGTCGGCCTGTTCCTGGTCCGGCTGGGGATGACAGCGTGGGTGCTGGTACCTCTGTTGGGCGGCGCAGCTGCCGTTGGTCGGGCCTTGCGACGCGTCAGCGTGGACGGCCGCGGGTTCGCTGCGGGGGCTGGCGGCAAGGTGCGTTTCTGGATGCACCGCCAGTCCCACAAGGAGTTGACGAACCGTTCCGCCGACTTGGTGGCCGGCAATGTCGCGGTCGGCGACGACCATTCGGTGTGGCTGCTGTTCTCGGTGGAGCCCGCCAACTACGGGCTGCTGGCTGACACTGCCGAGGGGCTGCAGTCCCTCGGCGCGGTGGAGCAGCTGGTCCTGGCCGTGGGCGGGGAGCGGTGGCGCCTGCTTTCGACTGTGGAGCAGTTGAGCGCCGGCACGGTCGCCGACCGGATGCGCCGCGCTTCGCAGGCGACGTCGTGGGAGGCCGAGATCGCCGCTGAGACAGCGCGTATCCGCTCCGCCGAGTTGACGGAGCGGCGCTTCTGGTTGTGGGTGCAGGCCGGGCACGTACCTATGGGTTCCAACCTGGTGGGCTGGTGGCACCGCGCGCTTCGTACCTTCGGGTACACGCGGGCTGCCCGAGCCGACGCTATCGGCTGGGAGCGTCTGGCGGCCCGGACCGAACAGGTCGTGTCCCGCGCGGCGGGGTCGGTGCCGCTCCGAGCGGCGACCCTGGACGAGGTGACGGCGTTGTTGGACCGGGTACCTTTCGGGGCTACGACTCCCCGGGAGCCGGCGGAGCCTGACGATTATCCCCACTTGATGCTTCCCCAGTCGCGACCCGACGCTTTGACAGTCGGTCGGGGCATGGTGGAAGGGGCGTCTGCGTGGCACCGCGGCGCTGCCGAGTGGTGCGAACCGACCAGTGGTGTGGTGCTGGCCGCTACCCGTCGCGGAACGGTGGCCCACACAACTGCTGCGCTGTCGGAGATCCCGTTCACGTGGACGGTACCTGGCGGCGGCGAAGTGTTGTGGGCGTTGGACGCCCTCGAGGACCCCTGGGATTGGCTTGTGGACGTGACCGTCACTCCCCACGCGGTAGCGGCCGCCCGGGCCCGTAACCTGGACCGCCAACTCGCCGGCCAGTGGTCACAGCATGACGGAGACCCTGCCGGGGCCCCACCGGAGCTGCGTCTAGCTGTCGAGCAGGTGGCAGGTCAGCGGGAGGCGCTGGCGGCACGCACCGACAGCGACGAATACAACATCTGTGTCCTGTTCTCCACGGCGGTGCGGGTGGTAGGCGACGACGTAGCCGCGGCCGTGGAAACGCTCCGCTCCCGCACGCACCGCCTCGAAGCCCGGGCGGCGGCGGTGGGCATGTCCGTGGCTGTCCCATCCGGAGACCAGATCGCCGCCCGGGGAGTGTGGCTTCCCCGCGTGTCCTCGGCCCGCTACCTGCATGACTACATGCAGGTGGTGCTTTCCGACGGGCTGGCCGGGTTAGGTCCGCTGCTCCAATCACGCCTCGGCGACCCGCAGGGCGCGCTGCTGGGCGTGCATGACGAACGCGGCTGGCTGGAACCGATCCTTTTCGACCCAACGCTGGGTCCCCGTGCCAGATCTGTGGGAGCTGAACCGCAGTCCCCCTCGATCGGCGTGGTCGGCAGCCTGGGGTCCGGCAAGTCCGTGTTCTTGAAGCGGTGCTTGTGGACGACTCTCGCTGCTGGGGGTCAGTGCGTGGTCGTTGACCGCAGCGAACGCGACGTGGGCGAGTATGTGTCGTTCGCCGAGGTTGTTGGCCAGGTCACCGACCTGAAGGTGGAGGTGATCGACGTCACTGAGGGGTCGGTCTCCTTGGACCCCCTCCGGACGCTTTCTGATCGGAGGGCCGCAGCCGAGGTCGCGGTCCGGTTGCTGTCCCACGTTCTGGACCTTGACGCCCGCTCCACGGTGGCTACCCAGCTGGGCCGGGCCGCGGCTCGATGCCACGGCCAGTCGCTGCTGGAGTTGATGGACAAAGCCGCCGACGGAGACGAGACCACTCCCCCAGCGGTGTGGTCTGAGCACCGCAACCTCATCGCACACCTCGCTGAGAACACAGTCGCTGGGGCATTGTTCGACCCGCGTCGGCGGCCGGCGGACTTGGCCGCCGACTTGGTGGTGCTCCACGCCCCCGGCCTGGCCTTGGCTGACATAACGGACACCGCCGCCGACATCGCGGCGGCTGCGGTTGTGTTGGGGACGCTGCTGGTAGGCCACGCCGCGACGTTTGCGCATCCCCGCTTCGCCGCCCTGCTTCTGGACGAGGCATGGTCGCTGGTTCGGGACCCGAAGGCGCAGGCCTCGGTCGTAGAGGCCTTACGAGACGGGCGTAAGCACAACACGGGCGTGTGGATCGGCACGCAGTCGGCAAACGACTTCGCCTCCACCGAACTGCGCGAGCTGTTGGGGCAGGTTGCTGTGTTCCGTTCCCGTAACCTGGAGGCGGCGACCGCCGCCGCCGCACTCGCCGGTGCCGACCCCGACATAGCCGCTCCCCTGCTGACCGACCTGCCTACGGGCACGATGCTCTGGCGGGACATATACGGCCGCCTGGGCGTAGTCGACGTGCTTCTGCCAGCAGACCCCCGCGCCGCGGCGGCTATCGACACTACACCGGCGCCGGCGCTGGTGACCCAGAGATGACTATGAGACGTCCCCTCCTGGGGATCTTGGGTGCGGCGGTGACGGTTGTCCTCCTTGCTGGCGCCGCGCCGGCATCTGCCCAGCCCTCGGGAGTAGCACCGGACGCACCGGCCGCATCTGCTGCCGCTGCTACGACCACAGATGACGACCCGGCACCGTCCGCCCCGATGACTCAGCGTGACTACAGGTGTTGGGCGGCTGCGATGGCCGGGGTGACGGTAGGCGAGGAGTGCGACCCGGCCTCTCTCCCTTCGTCCGTTAGGGCACCGGGGGAGAACGGACGGCTGTTGGACTGCTTCTCTACCGCCGTGTCCGGCAACGACGAGGACTGCGCCATCGGTGCGGGCTCGCCTTCGCCGGCGGCGGCTGAGCTGTCATGCGAGTGGGTGTCGAACGGGCCGGGTATGGGCGGTCGGGTGGTCTGCCCCCAACAGCTGGCAGGGCTCACCGACATCCCCTCCGAGTGCGGTTATCTGGACACTGCCTGGTGCAACTCCTCGGCAGGTACGCCACGGGAGATCCTGATGGAGGAACTGGCGGGCTGCGAGCTACTACCCGAGGACGCCCCGCTTTCGGAAGTGACTACGGTGGCGCCCGGCTACCTCCGTGACGCCCAAAGCCTGCCGGCGACCGTGAACATGCGCGCCAACTGCGTCCGGAGCACGTACGCGAAGCTGACCACCCTCGAAGCGCCGAGGGGCTGGTTCAACTCGGCGTCCGCTCCGCGCACCTCGGCTTCGTTCCCGGTGACGACGTACCACATGTTCCACAAGGCGGAGGGGAAGCTGGGGTTGCAAACTCTGACCAGCCCGTTCCTCGGGTTGGTCCTCACTCTGGTGTGGCAGGCTGGTTTGGTCGCTCTGCGGGTGGCGATGTGGGCGTTCGATTGGGCCACGTCCGGCAGCGTCACCGCCATCCTGGCCGGGATCCCCGGCGAGTTGGCGCGCCTCCTCCAGACACAGGTGGTGCAGGGGTTGCGCCTTTACGAGGTCGGGCTGCTCCTCCTCGCGACTGCGGCAGGATGGAAACTTCTACGCGGCCGGGTGGCCGACGCCGCCAGCTCGGTCGTCTTCGCCCTGCTGGCGTTCTCGTTGGGCTGGTTCCTGTTGACCCCCGCAGCTTTCTCGGGTTACTACGCCGGAGCTCTCGAGACGAGGCAGTTAATCGCCGACGGGTTGACGTTCGGTGTGATCGCCGACGCCGGCGGCGGAGGCCTCGACGCCGCTGCGGCTATGCAGGTGGTGTTGGACAGCGTGGTTCACACGCCCTGGGAACACCTCAACTTCGGCCACGCGCTAGACGACCGCTGCCACATCGAAGCCGCCCAGAAGCTCCTCATCGACGGTATCCGCTCGCAGGCCGGCACAAACCTGGACGTGCTCCGCGACTGCGGCGCACAGGGCGCGGCCATGGCAGACTTCGCCTCGAAGGCCACCTCGGAGCGGCTGTTCGGCGCTGTGATGGTTGGCCTCGGACAAGTGGCTGTGGCGGGGCTGGTATTCGTAGCGGCCGGGCTCGCGTTGGTGTCCGAGGTGCTATTGGGCGCAGCGTTCGCTTCGTTGCCGCTCGCTGTAGCCGGGGTGCTCTGGCCGGGCGGGCGGCGGGTCGCCGGGGCGTGGTTTGCGCTCCTGTTGCGTGGGTTGGTCGGTTTCGGGGCCGGGATGCTGTTCCTGTCGCTGGTGATGGTCGTCCTCGCTGCCGTCGTAGGCCGCACCCAGGGCATGGCCCTCCTCGAGCGGTCGCTGGCTTTCCTGCTGGTCGCGTGGGCGGGCTGGCGGCTCCGCAAAGTCTTCCCGAAGGCGGCTGCGCGGGTTTCCGCACAGCTGGGCGGGAAGGTGTCCGCAGCGTTCTCCCGGCAAGGAGTCGGCGGCAGCGGAGCCGGGCTAGGGGCGGCCGCCGGGGGGCTGGCGGGAGGCTTCGCTGCTGCGCATCTCTCCCCTCGTGGTGTCGCTACCGCCGCCAAGATCGGCACGAAGCGCCTCCAAGGCGCAGCTCAGAAGGTGACCGGATTGACAGCTGCCGCCGCTGCTGCCGCCGCCAGCCAGAGACCAGGGCTGCGAACCCTCGCCAACGCGGCCGCCAGCACCAAGGGAGGCAGAGCCGCGGTCGAAGGGAAGCAAGCGAAAGGACTGGCGGGCACTGCATCTCAGGCCGCCGCGGTGGGCATGGCCCAGTGGCTCGCCGGGAGAGGCGGCCGCCCGGCCACAGCTGCCTACGGGCCTGGCCCCGGATCGGGCAGTGGTTAAGCCAACCTTCCGGAAAGCGCTGGCCGCTACCCGCCGTGGCGTCCGTGTCGTCCGTGCCGCGGCCGGCGACCCGAAAGCGCTGGCCCGTATCGGTGTCGCTGCGGCCCGGCGGGCCCCCCGGGTGGCCGCTGCCGCGGCGGTGCTGTTCGCCGCCGGTGCCATAGCAGTGGGCAGCGGATTCGGCACAGCTCCGGGTTCGCCGTTCGGCGCCGGCGACCAAATATGGGCCGCGTACCAACTCGCCGACAGCGTCGTCTGCCACCGGGGCGGCACAGCCATGCTGTGGCCCCCGGAAGTGGACACCCAGCCGGAGGGAGACCGAATCGATTGGCGTCTGGTCGCCGCCGTGGGTCAGGTCTCGTCCGCTCACGCCGCCGACGTCGCTATCAACGCGTTCGGGGACACACTCGCCCCACTAGTCGGCCCCCACGAACGCTCAGACACCGACGGGGGCCGGTTCGACGGCTCCGCAGCCGCCGACGCCCGGGTAGGCCCGCTAGCGCTGTGGCCGGCCGAGATCGCCGCAGAGGGCGTGGACGGGAACTTCGACCAGATCGTGGACCCCCACAACGTTTGGGACGCCGCCGTCACCGCAGCGGCCTCGCTTTGCGTCCGCGGCGCAGCCGACGACCCGGTCGGAGCGTTGCTGGAGTGGCGGGGCGACCGCGCATGGGCCGAGCGGGTACTGGCCGCCTGGGAGGACATCACCTTCCAAGCTGCAGCTGCGACGGGTTCTGTGCCATGGGGGGCGCCGCTCGCGTACACACCTAGGTCCGGGAGCGGTGGCGGACCGGTGCTGGCCGCTTTGCTCGACCGCTGGGCGGGGGCGGGTACGGCAGTCACCTGCGAAGGCGGGGTCTGTGGGGTAAAGCTCGGCTTCGTCCCCGATGACGTGGCCGCCTGGGCAGGGCTGCTGGAAGCCGGATTCGGAGCTCCCGCCGCAGTTCCGAACTGGGGTTTCACCGCGGCGGGCGACCCCAGCCGCCACACCCGTGTCATGCCCTGGACCGCAGGGCTGTCGTGGCTGTTCCCCGCCACTCCCCCACCTCAGCCGTACCGCTACACGCCACCGGCCTGGTGGACGTTCACGCTGCCCCCCTCGGCGCCGGCGTGGACGGAACCGACGGAAGGGCACCTGCTGCGCATCCCCGCCGCCGCGGGAACGGCCGTGTACGCCCCGACCGTGGGTACCGCCGAGTATCACGCCGGCGGTTGTGCCCACATCCACGACCCGGACGGAGCCTTGTGGGAATTGTGCGGCGTGTACGCGCACCCGGGCGGGACAGCTCCCCTACCGTCGGGGCCGTTGCAGAGGCTGCTCCGAGACTGGCCCGAACTGGAACGGGCCGCCCGGCTGCCGCCACCCGCGGTGCTCATCAACCTGGGAACGTTCTCGTGCCGGACGGTGCACGACTCCGACACCTGGTCACCGCACAGTTGGAACAACGCTGTAGACATCGCCGTGGACGTGGACGGCGACCTGGACCGAGAGCAGCAGGACATGGATTCCGCCGTCTCCCACGACGCTCTGAGCCGGCTCACTGCGGCGCTGGCCCGGACGATGCACAACCCGCGTACGTCTGTCCTGGAGGACGGCTCCACCCTGATCCAGGACCAGGCGCCACAGCGGGGCCGCTACCAGATACGCAAACTCGTATTCAACCTCGACTACCGGCCGGGCACCGCGGTGTCTGTCGTTCGCCACGACGAGCACCTCCACGTCGACTTCTGGGTCGGACGCCCGCAGCCCGCCGAACCCGACTGCGCCCCACACGATGTAGCCGCAGGAGAAGGGATCGGTGTGGCTCCGGGCGGGTTCGTCACGGTCGCGGTTAGCGGCCCCGAGGGGCGGCGTCTCTGCCCTCAGGTGCTGTTTCGCTCCTGGCAGCGGGGCGACCCGCTCACTCCCGCCGCCCTAGAAACCGAGCTGCTGGCCGAGGAGGAAGCTACCGGCGAGGCGGCCAAAGCAAATGGCGATGCTTCCGAACCCGAGGCGCTGGAGGGGTGCGATGAGTGAGGGGTCCGACAAGAGGACCATGAAGCCGTCGGCATCTCTTGGGGAGAACATTCCCAACTTTTGGGTGACGGTGGCTGCTGCGGGTATACCGACCGTGTGGCTGGTCTTGGGCGCGGCCCTGGCGACCGGGACCTGGGTGGTGGGTGGCCGCCCGGGCGGTTGGCCGTCGGTGCCTGCCCTGTGGGATGTCGGGTGGAGGATGGCCTCCGACGGTGCCCGCCTCGACGAGGCGTGGCTGCTGGTGTCTCAATCTGACGCGGTAGCTGCTGCCGCGTGGCTGTGGCTACTCGCCTTCGCTTATGCGGCAATGCTCACGTTCGGAGCGTCGGTGCTGTACCGGTGGCGGGAAGCGGGCTGGCCGACTGCTGCCCTTGCCGGCCTTCTCCGGTTCGGGGGAGACTTGCCTAAGCAGTTCCGCCACAAATCGTGGCCGCTGCCGCCGCCGTACTCTCCTCAGGTGCCGGGCCCGGGGGTGCTGTTGGGCCAGGACCGGCGCAGCCATGTGGTGTCGGCGGTTGGGCGGCCGGTGTTGGTACTCGGCCCCACCGGCAGCGGCAAGACCCGCCATGTCATCGCGCCAAACGCGGGTCACTGGCCGGGGCCGGTGGTGGCCACGTCCGTCAAGACCGACCTGGCGGAGTGGACGCTGGAACACCGGGCAGAGAAGGGCACCTGCTACGGCTATGACCCGACCGGGCGGATGTGGGACTGGATGCGCAGACACGGGATCGTCCCGGTGGTGTGGGACCCGTTGAGGATGCTGGCCGAAGTGCCCGCTTGTGAACGGCGGGAAGCCGCGACTCTGTTAGCCCAGTTCCTGACTTCGCAGTCGTCTTCGCACGACGCCGGAGCGCAAGGGATCTGGGCCACCCTCGCGCAGCAATACCTGAGCGAGGTGTTGGTGGTCGCCGCGGAGATGGGCGACACAGGACCCCCCGGCGGCGACCAGCGAGACGGCGGCGTAGGACTGTCCATCGCGCTGAGCTGGATGATGGACATAAAGGGAATGTCGAAAGACCCGATGCTGAAGGCCGCCAACCTGGGACCGGAGGGTCAGCGTTCGATGCGGCGGCTGAACACCCTCGCCGGCAAGGACGACCGCTTCCAAGGCTCGGTCGAGATAACCGCCAAAGAGGTCACCGGTGCTCTCGAGTTCACCGCTGCGGAAGGTGAGGGCCCGAACCCGGCACCGCTGGTACCCGCCGACCTGACCACCTCGGGCGCCGCTCACACCTTGTATATCGCCGCCGACCATATGTCCGTCGTGACCCACAAGCCGGTGTTCGCGGCGGTGTCACGCTGGCTGTTCCACCTCACGGAGAACCACCAGCCCGACCCGGACAAACGGCCCCCGCCGCCTTTGTTCGCGTTGGATGAATTGGCCAACATGGCGCGCCTGTCTGACCTGCCTCAGGTGCTGTCGACGGTCCGCACCCGCGCGCAGGTGATCTGTGGCATCCAGGAACGCTCCCAGCTCGAGGCGGGCTGGGGACCCGCCGGCGCCCGCACCCTGACAGGCAACTGCCCCGTGAAGATGCAACTCCCCGGAAGTTCCGACGCCAGCGCCCTGCGCGACTGGGCGATGCTGGCCGGGACTGACGATGACGACGACAGCGACGCCGACCAGGCCGCTTCTTGGCGCACCATCCCCCAAGGCCATGCCCGCGTCATCGCCGACGAACACCCGGCGTTCACTATCAAGATGGCCGATCCCGACCGCTGGCTGGCGGACACCGTACCCACGGCTCAGGATACCCCAGGATCCGGAGGCGACGACACGGCCGACCTGCCACCACCCGCCGACCGTCCGTACACGGGCGGTGGGAGCGCCCCCGACGAGCGGCCCCCGGCCACCATGTTCGACCCCCCGCCGCCCGATCCGATAGCGGACGAGGTGGCCGCGTATGTGACGGTGGGCAACGAAGCCGCCGCCGTGGCAGCCTCACACCACGAGCCCCCCACAGACGACACCGCAGGCACCGAAACGGCCCCCACTCCCGACCCGGGAGAACTGGATATAACCGCTCCGCCGCCGGAGCCCCGTGCCGTTCCTGGCGTTTCAGCCGGAAATACCGACCATGTGGTAGCAGCAGCGCAACCGGTACCGGCTGCCGACCTGAACGGCCAGCCCACCGCCGAAGGCCTGTGGCTGCCGACGCCGGTCTGGTCACAGGAATCGGACTACTCCGCTGGACTGGCCGAAGCAGCCGAACCGGCCAAGGACAGAGTAGGCGGCGAGGACGGCGAGGCCTTGGAGGTCTACTACGGCGAAGACGGCAAGAAGTACGCGGTTCACCCGTTCGGGCACACCTACGGATTCGACGACGCACCAGGAGAGATCTGACATGACTGGCCACCCGACCCCCAGCCCAACCCCTCAGACCGGAGACGGCCCGGCCGACGTGCTGTCGGACGACTACTACCTGACAGAGCACATCGAGGACGTTCCCACAGCCGACCTCGACGTTGTGTTGGCGGACGGCCGACCCGTGGACGTCTACCGGGATTCGGTGGACGGCCGCCGTTACGGGAGGCATCCGTACGGGTTCACGATCGGATACGACGAGACAGACAACCAGCCGCCGACAACCGCCGAAAGGAGCTCCGATGGGATCGAAGGTAAGTGACCTGACGAACGCTATGGCGGCCACCCTGGCGGACGCCATCGAACGGGACGACGAAGAGTGGACCAAGCCGTACCACGCGGCGGGCCCGACGGCCCCGCACAATCCGATCACGAACCGGCCCTACACGGGCATCAACTGGCTGTTTTTGGCCGCGGCGGCCAACGCTATGGCCATCGACTACGGCGGCTGGGCCACCTACCGCCAATGGCAGAAAGCGGACTGCCAGGTACGGAAGGGCGAGCGGTCGGTGAGGGTGATCCGCGTGGCCACCTCGAAATGTTGCGACAACAAGCATTGCCGGGAGGGCGAACTCTGCGGCGAGGCCGTCCGCCGCTGGGTCGTCCCCTACTCGGTGTTCAACGCCACCCAGGTGGACGGAGACGTTCCGGTGGCCGAAGGGTACGAGAGGCCCCCTCGCCTGTGGTCGGCGCGGGAAGTGACCGACATGTTCGCGATGACAGGCAGCCGCTGGGAGTTCCAGGACGGAGTGATCCCCCACTACTCCCGAGGCCAGGACAAGATCGTCACCCCAACCCCGGACGCATTCGACGACGTGGGAGGGTGGGCCAGCACCGTAGCCCACGAGCACGCCCACTGGACCGGCCACCCCAGCCGCACAGGCCGCCACTCCCGTACAGGCCTCGGCGAAGAAGCACGCCCCCGTGAAGAGTTGGTAGCGGAGCTCGGCGCAGTGGTGATCTGCTCCGCGCTAGGACTGGAGCACAGCCCAGTCACCCACCACGCCCGCTACCTGAAATCGTGGGCGGGTCACCTCCGCAGCCAGGAGGGCGGAGCGGCCCTGACAGCGGCCGCCGCGGACGCCAGCAGAGCAGCCGGCTTCGTGGTGGATGCCATCACCGTGGGCATCCAGAAGAAAGCTACAGCAACCGCCGAGCGGGCCGCCGTGGGTGAGGGCCGCGCACCGACCGTGGCGATCGCAGCCAGGGCGCTGCCGGCGCAGCCGGCGGCGGATCCGACATTCGCCGCCCGCCGGGCAGTGGCCGGGTGGCTGGTAGACCGGACCGCAAGGAGCGGCACCGTCACCCCAGAGGAAGCTGCCGTCCGTTTCGGCGGGTTGCTGAGCGTTCCCCCGCCTGACCCGACGAGCCGTCCCCCGGACCCGACTGTCCAAGACCGCCTTGCGGTGCGGGACTGGCTGGTGGCCGCTCAGACGGCGGAGGACCCCACCCAAGTGCGGTTGTCGCTGATTGAGCGCATCGTTGGGCTCAGCCCCGAAGACATGGAACAAGCCCGCCAAGCTTCCGTCTCAGCTGAGACCCCAGCTCGGGACCGGGAGCAGGCGGCGGTCGCAGCGGACGAGCGGCAACCCAGCCAAGGAAGGGGAGGCTATGGCAGCTTCGGACTCTGAATACACCGCCCTGAAACGCTCCCTGATGGGAGTTGGCGTAGCGGCCGCACTGGTCGTGGTCGTGCTGTTGTGGTCTCGGTGCGCTACTCCCTCGACTCTGTATTCGGGGTCGGTGACGGTAGACCCCCAGCAGCTCCTCGGCCCGACCAACGCTGTCGCGGCCGCCGAGCGGGCGTTACAGGAGTGGGCGCCCGGCTCGGATCCGCAGCTGGTGGAAGTGGCGTGGCGCCGCGGCGGGCGGAGCATAAGAGTGACCGCCGACGTGGACGGATCAACCGTGCAGGTCCTGGTCGAGGATCACGGCCCTAACGGGTGGGTGGTACCCCACCCGCCGCGGCCTACGGAGGGGCTCGCCCCGTCGTCGTGGTGGCCGCTGGACGACCCACCGTCGGCGGCAGCGACCGACGGCCGCTGGCAGACCGCGGTCGGGTTCCTCGACGCCTGGCTTACGGGCGGCGACACCTCACGGTGGACCGCCACCGAATACCACCCGCCGGCGCTCGCTACCTACTACCCGGACTGGCGGATCACCGGCGCCGACCCCGAGTTCGTTCCGGTGCCTGGCACCGACCCTGCGGTGTCGGTCGTCACTATCGAGTACGAAGCGGCCACACCCGGCACCGCCACCGCCCGCATCTGGCGGGTGCATCTGGCGGTCGCTCAGGACGCCACCGGCCGGTGGACGATCACCGCAGTAGCCCATGGCCCTCCGACTGGCTAAGAGAAGGAGCGGATACGATGGCTGTAACCGACGCTCAACTCTCGCTGTTCGACGATTGGGAGGACACCAACGATGGTCCTGCGGATAGCACTACCAGCCCCGGAGATAGCCCGCCATCGGTGGCCGGAGCCGGACCTGTCCGGCCACGAGGCGCTGGTACGGCGGGAGTGGGGCATGGCAGCGTGGGGGTGGATGGCGGCGTGGTGTCCGAAGACGCTGGCGGCGATGGAGGACCCGGTGGCGCACTTCACGGCGATGGACGACCGGCTGACGGCGGAGCAGCTGCGGGTTCGGGAGGCGACCCCGTTACTTCGGGGGGAGACACCGGGAGAGTTCCAGTTCCGGGTGTCCGACCTGGTGGAGGCGAAGGCCCGGGCCGAGCGGCCACCGCCGGAGGTGGAACGTCCGGTGTGGGATCGGGAGTGGTCGGACGTGATCCGGTACCGGCATCCGCTGGAGCGGGGACCGGACGGGAAGTGGCTGGGGGGCCGGCAGGAGCGGTGCGTGACGACCCTGGGCAGGCTGGCGGCGGAGATGCTGGGCATGTGGACGCAGGAGGACGACGCCCGGACCCATCTGGTGGCACCGTCGGTG
Source organism: bacterium (assembly GCA_028820935.1). Classification (NCBI taxonomy): domain Bacteria; species bacterium. Next base: position 30,163 of record JAPPHZ010000049.1, read on the forward strand.
ATGCAGTCGATCCTCGACCGGATGGAACCGTTGAGCCGTCACCTGGTGTGGGACGCGGCGGCGCGCAAGGCACGGAAGGTTCATCCGACGGACCCGGAGTACCAGCAGCTCCGGAACTACCCGTCGCCCCCCTACTAGCCGCCGACTACCGTCCCCCATCCGGGCAGATCAGCCGGATCGAGGCCAACCTGGAAGCCCTGCGGGTACTGGCCGAGGTGGAGTCGTCCGGCCGGCCCGCCTCCAACGAACAGCGCCGAGTGCTGGCCCGCTGGTCCGGGTGGGGAGCCGTACCGCAGGTGTTCGACCGAGAACACCAGCTGGGCAAACGGTTCCTGGAGCAGGCCAAAGAAGCGTTGGGCGACGACGACACCGCCGTCGCCGCGGCCCGCCAGTCCACCCTCAACGCCCACTACACGTCACCGCTGGTAGCCGAAGCGCTGTGGAAGCTGGCCACCGACTTGGGCTTTGGGGGCGGCGACGTGATCGAGCCGGGCAGCGGACCCGGTGTGTTCTTCGCCGCCGCGCCCGTCGAGGACTTGGCGGTTCGGATGACAGGTGTCGAGCTGGACCCGACCACAGCCCGGATCTGTGGGGCGATCCACCCCGAGCACACGGTCGTGACCGCTCCACTCCAAGCCTACAAGGGGTCGGGGTTTTCGGCGGCGATCGGGAACGTGCCCTTCGCCGACGTGCGCACCAAGGACGGCCTCGGCACGGTGGACCAGCCCTTGTCGCTGCATAACTACTGCCTCGCCAAATCGCTGGCCGCTCTGGCGCCGGGAGGTCTGCTGGTGGCCCTCACAAGCCGGTACACGCTGGACTCGGTGAGCCCCGCGCAGCGGAAGCAGATCGCCCGCTGGGGCTGCTTCGTGGGCGCGGTGCGCCTCCCCAACAACACGTTCACCGCGCAGTCGGGAACGTCGGTAGTGACCGACGTGGTGGTGTTCCAACGCCGCCCCGAACCGTTGAAGACCCAGAACCTACCCGCCCACGAACAATGGTGGGACACCACTGAGTGGTCCACCTCCGACGGTACCCCGTTCCGCCAGAACGCCTGGTACAGCACCAACCCCGACCTGGTGATCGGCACCCCCGAAAGCGGCGGCATGTGGGGCCGAGACGACATAACACTGGTCACCGAAGACCCGCTCGAAGACCTGATCCCCACAGCCCTCGACAACCTGGCCTCCCGTGCTGTGCTGCCGTACCCGCTGCCCGACGCGGCCGGCCGGGCCGACCGCACCGCGGTCAGCCCTTACCCGTCGTTCGTGGCTCCCGCCTGGGCTCGGGAGGGATCGATATTCGTCACCCCCAAGGGATTCCTCCAGATCAGCGAAGGCCTTCCCCGAGAGATCAAACCCCGCCTCGACCCACCCGACCCGGCGCTTCGGAGCGTCCCATCGAGCGTGAAACGGGCCGACCTGAAACGCCGCAGGGCGGAGGCCAGCACGAAGCTCGCTGCCATGTGCGACCTCAGAGACGTGGCCCGCGAGTTGTTGGCTGCAGAGCAGAGCGGCGCGGAGAACACCGACGACCTCCGGGCGGAGATGGGCGCCGCCTACGACCGTGCCGTGGCCGTGCTTGGCCACACCCTGATCCGCCGCGACGACGACGGGAACATGCGCCGCCAGTACCTGGGCGGGTTCATCGCCGATCCTGACTGTGTGTTCCTGATGGGACTCGAGGAGGACGGCCCGGACGGGACCCCGGTGAAGGGACCAGCGTTCCGGCGGGCGATGACCACCCCGGTGGTAGCGCCCGCTGAGGTGTCCACCCTCACAGAAGCGGTGATGCAGTCAGTCGGTCGGCTGGGCCGGGTGGACATCGAGTTCATGCGGTCGGTCACAACGTTCGGCTGGACAGAAGACGACCTGGTGGCCGAAGGGCTCGCCTACAGGAACCCGGACACGATAGGAGCCCCCGGCGAGCAGGAATGGGTAGCCGGCCCACTGTATTTGGCGGGCGACGTGCGGACCAAACACGCCGAAGCCGCGGCGGTCGCCGCCGACGACGACCGGTACGCCCCGAACGTGGCCGCCCTCGAGAAGGTCCTGCCACCGTTCGTCGCGGCGGCGGACATCGAGATCAGCTGCGGTACCACCATGTTGGAACCACACGAGGTTGAGGAGATGATCACCGACACGCTCGGACCCATCAGAGAGCTGCGGGTGACCTATTCGTCTGCGGGCGGCTGGGGAATCAGCGGCCAGGCGGACACCTACTCGGCGGACTTCGTGTCGGTGTGGGGCACCGCCAGCGCCAGCGCTCTGAGGATCCTCGACGCGGCATGGTCGGGCCGCCAGGTGGTGATCACCCGCCCAGACCCCCGTTACTCCGACGACCCCAAACGCCGCATCGTTGACACCGAGGCCACCGCGCTCGCTGCCGAGAAGGTAGAGAAGTGGCATGACCGTCTCAACGAGTGGATGTTCGACGAGTCGGTCGCCCGCCGCGAGGAGATGGAGAGACGGTGGAACACGCAGTACAACCGTTTCGTTCCGCCCACCTACCCCGCCGAGTGGATGGAGGAACCGCCCGGACTGAGCGACGAATTCCGTGAGATGGGACTGTACGAACACCAGAAGACCGCCGCGGCGCGGATCGCCCTCGGCGACGACTTCTTGCTGGGCCATTGCGTCGGCGCCGGCAAGACCGTCACGATGGCGGCGGGGGTGATGCGGATGCGCCAGTTGGGTATCCGCCAGAAGCCGCTTCTGGTGGTACCGAACCAGGTGGTCACACAGTTCGGCGTGGAGTTCATGCGCGCGTTCCCCGACGCGAAGGTGCTGATGCCACCGAAGGGGGACACACCCGGCCGCAAGCAGCGCCGCCAGTTCGCCTCCCAGAGCCTGTGGGGAGACTGGGACGCTGTGATCGTGCCTCACTCGTTCTTCAATCTGATGCCGCTGCGGCCCGACACGAAGGTGGCTCATCTGCAGTCGCGACTCGCCGAAGTGCGGGAGGACTACGAACGAGCCAACAACGAGCAGGCTCTGCACGGCGATCACAACACGAGCGGCCAAGCCCGCCGGAAGCGCACGATCAAACAGATCGAGAAACAGGTCGCCCGGGCAGAGGAGAGGCTGGGGAAGCTGCTGACCGCCACCAAGGACGACGACGTCTGGTGGGAGGAGTACGGGTTCGATTACGTGTTGGTGGATGAGGCGCATGAGTTCAAAAATTTGGCGATCCAATCGACCGACCGCTCCGCCAACCTGACGGGCGCTGAGAAGGCCGAGGACCTGCTGATGAAGATCGAGGTGCTACGGAAGCGGCATCCGGGGAAGGGGGTCGCTACCTTGGCGACGGGCACTCCCGTGTCCAACCGGCCCTCCGAGCTGTGGGCGATGCTCCGATACCTGGGTCCGGACCTGCTCGAATCGGCAGGTGTGTTGACCTACGACGCCTGGTCTTCGTGGTGCACCACCAAGGCGACGAACCTCGAACCGTCACCCCTCGGCGGCGGGTTCGCCCCCCGAACACGGGTGTCGGCATATGTCAACGTGCCGGAGCTGCGGGCGATGATCGACACCCGAGCCGACATACGCACCGCGGACAGCCTAGGCCTGGTACGCCCACCGCTCGCCGGTGGCGACCGCCAGGACGTCTACGCCCCGGCGTCGAGGCTGCTCAACGGCTGGATGGACTCTCTGGCGGAGCGGGCTGTGGGCCCCCAGGACAACAAGGACATCCTGATCGCTCTCATCACCTCCGCCCGCCAAGCCGCCGTGGACCTGAGCACGGTGGGGATCCCACCCAACCCTGAACGTCCCTCGAAGCTGCTCACCGCCGCCGACCACATAGCAGCCCTCCACCGGGAGAAAGCCGACTGGCGGTTCGCGGACTCGGACACACCGGGCACGCTGCAGCTCGTGTTCTGCGACATCGGTACACCCACCGCGGACGGGCCGAGGACCTACGGCACACTGGCGGACGCTCTCGTCGATCGGGGTGTGCCCGCCGACCGGATCGAGTTCATCCACGACTACCCGTCGGCCGCTGAGAAACAGGACCTGTTCCGCCGATGCCGGGAGGGGGACGTGTCCGTGTTGGTCGGGTCCACATCCAAGATGGGCACCGGCGTCAACGTCCAGACCCGACTCTCCGACGTTCATCACCTCACGCTCGATTGGAAGCCGGCCCTGATGGAACAGCGGGAGGGGCGGGGCCTGCGGCCGGGGAACCTGTGTCCCGAAGTGGGTGTCTGGTATCACATCGGGGAAGGCACCAGCGACGTGATGCAGCTGTGCGTCCTCCGGAACAAGGACGCGTTCATCCGCCAGTTCATCGAGGGCCGCGAACGGGTGATCGACGTGTGCAACACCGACGAGGACACCCTGACCTACGACGACATGATGGCCCACGCCACCGGCGACAGCCGGGCTGTGGCCCTGTCGGAGGTGGCCGCCGAGGTAGTGACACTCCAACGCCAACGGAACGCCGCCCGGGTGGCGGTACGCCAAGCCACCGACCTGCACCGCTACACCGAACAGCGCCTCGCCACGTCACGGTCCGTCTACAACGAACTGGGCGGGTATTCGGTGGTGTCCCCCACCGCACCGTTCGTCGAACAAGACGGGCACCGCCCACTCAACCGCCAAGACGCCACCGCCCTCCTCGCCAGGGCCGCGTACCAGCGCTGGCGGACAGCGAACTACGCCTACACCGACCAGGCCGAAACGATCGCCAAGGTCGGTGACGTTCCGATATGGGTTCGCTCCCATGCGCGCCTGACGACGCTCGGGGTCGGCCCGCCCCTGGCGAAGCTGTCAACCAGCCTCCAAGGCGGCCAGGTCATCAACGCCCACAACGCCGCCTGCGGACGCCCCGTGCACGGCACCGTCCCTGACCTGGAGCGGAGGGTCCGGAACCTGCTCAAGGAGATCCCTGCTACCCGCGCCGCCGCAGGCCAGCGCATCCCCCAGCTGGAACGCGACCTCGAATCCACAGCCAAGGCGGTCAACAAGGCATGGCCACATCACCAACTGCTAGCCCGCAAGACGGCCAAGATGGAAGCGATCCGCAAAGACATCAACGAGAACCCGATAGAGCGGCCCGTACCGGACGTGCCCGTGCCGACACGGGCGATAGCCGGCGCGTTCGCCGCCGGCGAGGACATGGCAGCGCTGCTGGACCGGCTCGAAGTTGAGCATCGGGGACCGGAGTATCCCGCCGATCTGACACTGGCTGGTGACCATGCTGGCGGCGTAGGCAGCGATTTCATCGACCGGCTAGCCCACCGGAGCCTCTCGCTGTCGCTGTGAACCCTTAGCCGCCGCGTGCTTCGTCACCACCCGCCGGCGGCGGCCGGGCGCGGCAGACTCACCTTCCACGGCGTCGGGCTGGGCGCTGCGTTGGCCTTCGCTTTCGGGTCGGGGGCGGGCTGGTGCGACGATGGGGATTCGTTGGTCGTCGAACACAGCGGCCAGTTCGAGGTGCCCGCCCAGGCTTTCTACTACTGCCCGGACTGTGGACACCAGGTGGTCGTCGGTTCGTTCCATAGCGGAGACGGCCGGTTGTGCCCGATCGAGGCGGCGGGCGAGCTCGGCTTGGGTCATCTCCCGGGCTCGGCGGAGCTCACGGAGGTTGTGAGCCGCGAGCGCATCCCGCGCCTTCTGTTCGAGGGCATCAACGCGGGCGCTCCGTTCGGGGTCGTTATCTATGTGGCTTACTAGGTCGGTGAACTTGCGGGCTGCCATCAGTGTCTTCTCCCCTTCTTCTCTGAGTTGACTGGTAGCTCCCTTTATGGGTCGTCCAAACCGACCTCCCGGCGGTACCGTTCGTAGCGGCTGTCCGCTTGTGGTACGGCTCGGCGGTACCACCTGTCCCATTGGCCTTCCTTGTTTCCGCCCAACAGCAGCACAGCGGCGCGTCGGGGGTCGAAGATGAACAGGATCCGTATGTGCTTCGCGCCGCCACGAGGACGCAACTCCTTCATGTTGTGGAACTTCGATGTCGTCACCCGGTCCACGAACGGTCTGCCCAGCGTCGGACCCTCAGCGGCCAGAAGCCTCATGACAGCTGTGATCTCGTCCTGTTCGGTGTCGGTAAGCGCCATAAACCAGATGTCGAACTCGGCGACGGTGAAGATCGACCACCTCATCTCACCATTATAAGGCGGACTGTAAGGCCTTCTACGCCGGGCCGGGCGGTGGCCCCCCTCGTTTCCGCGGTCTAGCAACTGCAAAAGGAGGGGCGGAGCAACACTCCAGTGGTGATATCACAGCCTATTTGCGTTGCAAAGCGTTGCAGTGTTAGAGTCTACGGGTAGCAAGGGATGCTCCCTTTCTGTGTGGGTTTCGGAGGTAGGTGTGTTCAGTGGTAGAGCCGCACGCCTCGCAGCGGCGGGTGTGCTAGTCGCCGCGGCGGTGGTGTTGGTGCTGTTGTTCGGCCGTGCTCCGTCACCGGCCGTGGTCGGAGTCCTGTTCGCCTCCGAGCCGTGGCCGCGTGGGACCGCAGGCGAGGTGGTGGTTATCGACGTCCCCGAGTCCCTCGCCCCGCTGTTCGTGACCCCCGACGGACTGGGCAACAGTGTGGCCGCACTCGACATACCCCGGGGGACGTTCATCACCGCGGAGATGCTCCGACCGCCGGGGCCGCTCCCCGGCCAAGGAGAGCTGACCAGTCTGCGCCTGGCGGTCGCGTCGAATCTGTGGCCCGACCCGGGTCCCGCCGGAGGTGACCAGGCAGTGGTCGGCGTAGCCGCCGAAGCGTGCGCCCTCGCTATCACCGAACTGGTAGACGTAGAGGCCGGTCAAGGCACAGTGACCGTTGCGGTCACACCCGCCGTGGCCGTCCTGCTCATGACCCAACCCGACCTGGCCGTATGGCCCCCGGTAGGGGAGACATGGCCTGAGTGTCTACGCCCCGAACCCCCCGAACCGATCCGGACGACACCGGCGGGCACTACCAGACTCGCCCTGGCCGCTGCCACGGACCTGTGGCCACCGCCGGGGCCACAAACCGGCGACCGGGCCGTGGTCGCGCCCGCCGCCGATGCCTGTGCCCTGGTCGTGACCGACCTGTTGGACGTGAACGCCGCTACCGGCGCCGTGGTCGTAGCCGCCGACGCCGACGACCTGGCCGCTCTCCGAGCGGCGGGAGACCTCTCTGTGTGGCCGGCGGGCAGCGTGGCTTGGCCATCGTGCGGACCGGACCGGTGGCGACTCCACTCCGGAGTACCGGAGGGGGCATTCCCGCTCCAGATCCTTGTCAACCCCACCTACTTCCCGCCGCCCGGACCAGGCGCCGGCGACCTGGTGGCGGTCGGGCCGGCCAGCGAGGGCTGCGCCTGGTTGGTCGCCGAACTACTCGCCGCCGAGGGGGCCGCCATCAGCCTGTGGGTCACACCGGACGTGGCCATCCAGCTAATGGCTCAACCCGACCTCGCTGTATGGTCACCGACCGCCGACGGCACCTGGGACATGTGCGCCGACCCTCCCGATGCCCTCGAGCCCGCCCCGGAGCCGACTCCCGAAGCTGCTCCCCCACCGGCCGAGGACACCAATGAGAGTCCCGGCGAGGGGGATGGGTAGATGCTGCTGCTTATCAAGGATAAGAGACTCGCCCCGGAGGTGGCTGACTGGATCGCCCGAAGCCTGACTGACGGAGTGCGCCGCAAGGAGCCGGGAGTCGCTTTGGTCGAAACGATCGGTGACGAGGCGTTGGGAACCGCCCGGGGGCAGGTGCTCGTGGTGTCGTCCGACCTCGACTACGGACGCCTAACCGCCGCTGTGGCGGGTGCCGCGGCGGTCGCGCTCATCACCGAGGGCACAGCACAGAACGTCAGGGCCTGGCTCGACCTCGACACCAGCGCCGGCTACAGGGTCCCGATCATGGTCGTGATGGTCACCGACGAGCCCGTGCCGAACGTGCCTCTGCTTGCCGCCACTGCCGGCGTCACCACGATGCGGAACATCCGCCCGGCGGCGCACCGGAAGGCGATCAGGCAACTGCGGCGCGTGGGCCGCAGCCTGGCCTTCTACGCAATACAGCCCCGACGGTTCGCCGCGTCCGACTCGGCCACGCACCGGGCGGGAGCCCGCCAGCAAGCCGAGAAGCTGCTGGACAGCCTTCTGAAACGCGACGACGTGGAGGAGTTCCAGGTGTTCGCCGGAGGACGGATGCAGGTCCAGTACACCGACGGTCGCCGTGAGGACCAGAAGTCTCCCTTCGCCACCGACCAGGACCTCGAGGACGGGATCAAGTTCTTGGCCACGTTCGGTGGTGACCGCTCACTCCGCTTCGATGAGCAGCACCCGCGCCTTGATCTCCACCTGAAAGACCGATGGAGGCTCCACGCCGAGGGGTTCGTTGTCAAGCCCATGTACCTGGCCTTGAGGGCGAACATGGGCGGCCGGCTTTCGCTGGCCGAGTTGGGCTTCGCTGATTCGCGGTTGAACGCATTGCTCATAGCAGCGAGCAATGGGACGCACCGAGCGAACGTGATCATCGCCTCGACGATGTCGGGCGGCAAGACCACGCTGGTCCAGGCGATCCTGGGCCACACACCCCCGCATGAAAGGGTGGACACCATCGAGGACACCGCTGAGCTGCGCCTCTCCCATTACGGCATTCACCGCCTGACGTTTGAGAGGCTCACCCGTGACGCCAACGCTGACGGTGTGGGGCAGCTCACGATGGCCGACCATATCCGCGAGGCCAAACGGGGCAACGCTTCGAAGATCGTCGTGGGGGAGATACGCGGAGAAGGCGCCGACGCTCTTTTCGACGCCATGTCGTCGGGGATGAACGGATGCCTGTCGACGCTGCACTCCCCGCCCGGTACGGGGGTGCTGGACAAGATGGTGGCCTATGCCGCGGCGGAGGGCTCGCCCGAACAATACGCCCGCCGTCAGATAGCGGCCGGGGTGCATCTGCTGGTCTGGCTGGGACGCAACAACCGCAACGAGAGGGTGATCGCCGACGTAACAGAGATCGTAGACATGGACAGCGCCGGCATGCGGATCCGGACGAATTGCCTGTGGCAGCTGCCCGAAGGGCGCCGGTGGGCGCGGCCCGTCAGCCTCCCGCAGAACCCCGTGGTGGCAGCCCTGTACGACTCGGTGGGGGTCTCCCTTGACGACATGATCGAACCGCGCTCCGACCCGAACCTGCGGGTGGTGGACTCTGGGGGCGGGGAATGAACCCGACCGGGTGGATCGTCACGGTGACTGCTCTCGCCGGTGTGGGCCTCATCGTGTGGCCCGACCGCCGGCCGGTTCCCACACTGCTGGTGATGCGAGCCGCCCGGGCGCGTCAAATGGTGCGAGAAACCCGCCCGGCGACCGTGCTCGGCCCGGCAGGTGCGGTGACTACGGGAGCCACCGTCGCGGCGCGGTGGGGTATGGCCCTCGGGCTGGCCGCCATCATCCTCTACGGTGTCGGCTTGTGGGCCGTGGCGTTGCGGACCCGTAGCGCCCGTCGGCGGCGTAGGACAGAGCGGATGGCACGGCTGGCGACCGTGCTGCGGAACCAGTCGTCCACGGCGACCACCGTAGGGGAGGCACTGACCCGAGCCGCCCCGCTAGCGGCGGGAAGTGTCGGAGCGGCCGCCGCGGACCTGGCCCGCGGATATGAGGAAGGGGCCGTAGCCGAAGCCTGCCGTGCGTTCATCGAGGCCGTCCCGGTGACCGCGGCGGTTTGGCTCACCGACCTGCTGATGGCGTCCAAGCATGGCAGCGGGCAGGTGTCCAAAGTGTTGAGCGCGCTTGAGACCCTGGCCGCCGCGGACGCCGACAGCGCCCATCATTTCCACCGTCACGTCGCGGCGCAGATGATCCCCACAGTCATCGCGCTCGGCCTAGCGGTCGGGACCATCCTCGGGCTAGCAATGTGGCTGCCCTCCTACGGACAGTGGCTGCTGAGCCCCACCGGGCAAACGGCCGCGCTAATGGGGGCCACAGTAGTCGGCCTTATTTGTGCGCCCCTGTTCGCCGCGGCAGCAGCGGAGATGCGTTCATGATCTGGCTGGCGGTGGCCGCGCTGGTAGCGCTGGCGGTGGTGCTGGTACTGACCGATCCACCCGTATACCACGACGCCGAAGACGTCGCCGCGGCCGGTTGGAACGCCGCTATGTTCACTGCTCTGTCCGCCGTATGCGCCCTAGTCGTGGCTGTGGTCGTGTTCGCCCTCCTGGCAGCTACCACCGGGTCAAGAGCGGCACCAGCGGTCGGCGTGGCCGCTGGTGCCTGGATGCCGCTGCTGTTGCCCCCAGGGCTGCGGCGCGCGGTCCTCGACGCCCACAGTCGCCGCCAGTCCAGCGCTCTCCACTCGTGGCTGCGGCGGGTCCGTCTCTACACCGCCATCGGGATGCCCCTGCGTCAGGCCGCCGTGGAAGCTGCCCACCAGACCACCGAGCGGGCGTTCACACCCGTGGCGGCGGCTATCGCCACCGCCCTCGAAGGGGGAAGGGACCCCCTGACAGCCGCCGCTCAGAGAGTGAGCGGCTCAGCCGCCGAGACGTTGGTCGGAACCGTGGACGCGGTAGAGCGCAGCGGCGCCGCCAGCGCCGAACTCATAGACCATGTGATGGACCGTGCGATCTCCTTATACGCCACCAACGGCGCAGAACGGACCGACCGGCTCGGAAGGAGTACCCAGACACTCGGGACCATCATCGTCGCGGTGGCGGTAGCGATACTCATGTTCGGTATAGCCGCATCGGTCAACACCGGCGGCGTGGTGGCACCGTGAAGTAAGGAAGGAGAGGTAGTGGACAGACCAGTCGCGATAGTCCTGAGCATCGTGGCTGCGGTGGTCGGCATGATCGCCGCCATAGCCATCATGTGGGGCCAAATAGGAGCCGGACAAGAAGACATCGAGGACGTGAACCCATACGCGGGGATCACCGTCGAGGCCGTGTGCACCGCGGCGGGGGGAACATGGGACGCCTCCGCTACCGGAGACAAGTGCACCTAGCCTCGGCGACGGTGCAGTAGGGCGGAGAGCCGGCGTGGACACCGCGGTCGCAGTTGTGAAGCTTGGCGCCGTATGGGTGGCGCTGGTGACCATGGTCCTGTCACTGCTCGTGTCGTACACGGCCGGTCTCGACGCCCGCTCCGCCGCCCGCTCCGCCGCGTTCACGGCGGCGGCCGCTCTCGGACGTGACTGGAACTGCCAGGCGACCGGAACGGACTGGGCCCAGGCCGAGACCGCCGCGGCGGAGGCCTCCGGGACTCGGCTAGCAGGCAACGACCGTCTCATCGTCACCGACTTCGGGCTGACCGCCGACACCGCCACATGCGCCGTGCTCGCCGCTTTGCAGATAGTCCCCATCAGCGCCGGCCGGTGGTGGTGGACCGACCCCATACACGCTTTGGCCTGCGCCCCGACCCGCTCAACCGGCCTGCCCCTGCCGACCGCATGCGGACAGGCAACCTGACATGGACGAGATAGTCGGCGCGCTGCTGGCGGTACCTGTCCTCCTTCTCGGGATCCTGACAATGGCCTCCATCGTCGAGATAGCCGACCGGCGGGAACAACTCGCCACAGCAGCCCATCGAGGAGTTGTGACCGCCTCGGCAGGTGTGTACGCCGACGCGTCACCCGGCGAGGTACGAGCCGGGGTTCAAGCAGCCGAGGGCGCAGCCGCAGCCGCGTCGCGGGTATGCGCCGACCAACTGGCCGTGACGGTCCAGTACTACGACCAGCGGACAGGCGACTGGATGCCTTCCACACGCTACGAGGCGAACACCGTGTGGGTCGGCGCCGCCCCGGACCTGAGCCGGGCACGGGTGACAGTGGAGTGCTGGCTCCTGCCCGGACCAGTACCAGGCCTGACCCCCAGGGTCAGCCACCAGTCCGAAGTGCCCCTACCGTCCGCTCCACCGTCCTCCCCTACCGCCCCCGGCACCGACCCGTTCAGCGGGCTACAGGAGCAGCGGTGAGCTGGGCGGTCACCACGGTCAGCATGGTCAGCCTGATCGTGTTCTCCATGCTGTTCCTAGCGGACTACGCCGCGTGGGTCCGAGGCCAAGAACTTGCCTACGAGATAGCAGCCCGCGACTACCGGATCGCCCTAGCGGATTGCGCCGACGACCTGGTGTGCTCCCAGCCGCCCCCGACCGCCTGCCGGCACACCAACAACGTGATCGAAGTCACCGCCGACCTCGGCCACCGGCGCCGCTTCCCGTTCGGGGCTTCCCCCACCAAAGCGTCCCTATGGTTCGACGCCGGCGCCTACTCGGCCGACGTAACAGCCGTACCCGCATGCGCGCCGTAACCTACGTCACCCGTCGGTGGGGCACGGCAGACGGCCGGGCCAATACCTGGCGCTGGGTTGTGTCAGTGGTCATCGTGGCCGGCTACGTCCTAGCAGCCCGCTGGCTGTGGTCCCGCGACCTCATCCCCTCCCAACTGGCCGACGTGACAACACCTTGGTACCGGATACGCCAACAGGGAGAACCAGACGAGACGCTTATACCCCTCGCCGTAGCCGTAGCCCTTCTAGCCGCCCTCCCGTTCGTGACCCGAGCCGCCCGGACAATCCACGTCCTTCGCCCCTGGCAGCCGCACAGCGGCGGCGGGTACCTCGCGCGGGCGGCCGCGCCGGTGCCGATCCCCGCAGCCTCATGGTCCAGGTTCACGCAACAGTTGCTGCTCGACCGATCCCGCGCCGAGTCCGAGAACAGCCGCCACCCGGCGGGTTCCGGCTCCGTGCTACGGCTACCCACACCCACGACTGCGACCGAACATCTCGACCCGGCCCCTCCAGACGTAGCGGCCGACGCGTTTCAGTCAGAAACAGCGGCGCCGGGACCGCCACCGTCACCAACATCCACCCTCACCGACCAGCTCGCCGCCGCCGAAGCCGACCTGAACCTCTCTACCACCGAACCGGAACCCGAACCGTCACCAACACGCACCCTCACCGACCGACTCGCCGCTGCTGTCCTCGAGATCTCCCCCGATCCGGATCAGCCTGCGACGTCGCCCGCCGTATGGCAAGGAGCAGCGGCTGCCGGGGGGCCTGTGGACACGGCGGGTGAGAAGGTAGCCGAGGCGATAGGGATTCCCAAGGTGCGTCTCCTGAGGTTGTGCGGGAACGAGTGGGGTATGAAGCTTCCAAGGTACAGCTTGCTGGCGCTGATCGCGTACCGGGGGGAGGCGACGGTGGCCGAGACGTATCGGGCGTTGGGCACGTCCCGGTCCGCGGCGAAGTCGCTGCTATGGCGGGCCCGCAAGGCGGGGTGGGTGACCTGGGACGGCCGCCAGTATTGGCGGCTGGCTGAGGGGGTCGTCACGGACCTAGCCGCCCTGAACGCTGCTGTGCTGCGCGGCGAGGAGGAGGTAGCGGTGACGCTGGCCGAGGGGCTGGGTCGGCCGTTACATCGGGCAGAGGGTCCCATGGCTGCTTGGATCGACGACCCGATCTACGCCATCAGACGTTCCGTCCGTGGCGACCTGGTGGAAGAAGCCGCCAACGCGCTGGCCGCCGCGGTCGAGAAGTGGCCGCACCGTGTGGTGTTCCGGGCTGCTGTGGACAGGATCTACGGTGACGCTGCCTAGCGGAGCCCCCGCCGCGTCTGTGTCGGCCCGCCCTGCGGGGGATTTGTGGCGCACACGGCGGATTATGTCACTAGCGGTTGTTGCCTCCATCTCCCAAGGCCTTCAGAGGCCCCTGCCGCCCAGACAGGGAGTCAGAAGATGACCACGAACCGCAACTCCAGATTGTTGATAGCCGTCTTGGTAGTCGGTGTAGTCGCTCTCGCCGCCGGGGCGGTCTGGGTGCTGTTCCTCCGCACCGCCGACGTAGTGCCAGCGGTGGTAGCGCGGCCGGCACCGACCACCACCGCAGGACTCACCCCGGCCACGACCCGGCTCCACGCGGCTGACCTGGCCACCACTACCACTACTCCCCCAACCACGACAACCACCACTCCCGTCACCACGCCGACCGCTTCCAGCACTACTCCCCCGACGACAACCATCTCATCCGCCACTATCACCACATCCACACCGATCGTGTGTGATGACGGTTACCACGCCCACGACGGGGAGTGCCACCCGGACCATCCCGACGAGGCCGATGACGCATCTGGCGGCGACGAGAGCACGCAGGCGACCCAGGCGGCTGTGGAAACGGTGTGGTGGCGGCCGGGCCTCGGTGACGAGGCGTTTGCCCTTGTCGATCCGGACCAGGTGGGCGCCGATCACGCCCTCGCGATGGGCGAGGACCGCGAATGGGGACCGTACCGGTATTACCTGTTCTATCACGGGACGGTCGAGGGGTCCGCTGCGGAGGCCGAATTGTTCTGGGATGTGGGGGAAACGTTCCGCCGCGTACATCAGGAAGCAACCCTGTGGGTGTACTACCCGTATCGGTATGACTTGGCGTGGGTGGAATACCCGACAGCTATGGAGGTCACCGCCACGTGGCCGCTGGGTGAAACGCTCGTAGTGGCGTTCCACCGCGACGGCGAGTATTGGGCGGGCGAGTGGGACGGCGTGGAGTGGCCCACCGGCCCGCCGATACGGCCCACCACGCCGTTCGCCGAGCCCCGGTACCCCGACACCGCTCAGGCGCTGGGACGGGACTGCCCACCTGTCGAGGACCTGTGGGAACAGGGCGCCGACGTGACCGACCCATGCACTGTCGCCGCGGTGAGCACCGCCATCCGGTATGCCGAGGCCGGCCCCACGCCCCATCGTATGGCAGCGATCCGAGACGGCCACACCCTGGGCGAAGTGTTCGCCTACCAGGACAGCATCGACGACCCGGTCTACGCGATCTCCTTCGCTGAAGAGTGGAGAGCCCACACGCTGGTGGAGTTCGAGACCATGCAATGGGGAGGATCGTTCCCGCAGGCGTCCATGATCGAAGTCGGCTACCGGGTCGGGAGACCCCCCGTGAAGTTGACCGACGACCTGCGCCAGGCCTTTACCGCGGACTACGAAGCCATGATCAGGTTCCTCAGCGACAACGACCCGTACTACGCGGGTCCTCCGTTCACGCTGGAGGAGATGTTTGCCATCATCGAGGCCGGCTGGGCCGAGCAAGCAGGCATAGAACCCTACGTGATCGAGGTGCTGGCTGTGCGCACCGCTGACGGCACATGGCGGCTGTCCTACAGGTCGTTCTGCGCCGGGTGGATTACTACCTCGTTCGAGTGGAATCCTGCCTGGGCTGATCGGGTGGTATGCCCGCCCGACCCGACCCCTTGGTTCCCGGACTCGGACGTCTTCGACACCGACATCTACCCACCGAACCATCTGTGGTACTACAACGACCCCCGCGCGCTCGGCGACGACTCGCACCAGGTGTGGACCTACGACCGGGGCGGGATGGAGAAGCACCGTCTGGCCGGCGAATATTTGGGGGTGCCCCCGTCATGAGCACCCGGCACCGGAGAAGACTGCTCCTGTCCTCCGTGCTCGTCCTGGCCGGGGCGCTGGCACTCGCTGTGGTACTACTCCGGTCCGACCCCTCCCAGGCACACACGCAAACCAGGCCGGGAACATGGACCTGGAAGGTAGTTCAGCAGTGGGGAAAGCAGGAAAGGTACTGCGCTAGGCGAGGCCGCGTCTCGGGAGTGTGGGTGTGTGTTAGGTGGAGAACGCGTCTGGTCTCCTGTAGTCCGGGATCGGCGGGCTGCGGGGTCGTTAACGAACACCAAGTCCGCGTGTGTTCGGGGTACGTATGGGGCGGCTCCTGTTCAGTGAACGTACCCCACACCCACGCCCCGACAACGACGACTACCACCGCTCCCACGACTAAGACGACGGCCGCACCCACCACGACCACCGCTCCCACGACTACGGCCGCTACTACGACCACCGCACCCACAACTACGACGACGGCGACCACCGGCGCGCCTACCACGCCTACGACCCGGCCTCCCCCGCCGCCGCCAACGACGCCCACGACCCGGCCTCCCCCGCCGCCGACGACTACGGCCACCACCACAACGTCCACGACGGTTCCGGCTGGCTGGTCCGATGTGTGCGATTGGGAGTTTGAGAAGGATGTAGCGGTGACGCGGTTGCTGCCGATTGCGCAGCCCGCCACCCGATATGTGTGGTCGGGGGACGAGCCGACCGGGATGCAAATGCGGACGGTGTTCGTTGACGGCGTATGGGCGCAGCAACTGTCGGGCACGCCGACAGCTGTGGGAGTGTGGACGGGAACGCTGACACCCCGCAGCCCGACCCCTAACGGGGTGGCCGACCTGGATTGCACGTTTGAGGTCACTTCGGGCATCGCGGCGTGTTCACTGACGATCCCGGCCGACCAGATGCGGTCAGTACGCGCCGCGGTGGGATGGCAGACGGACGTGGCCGGGTCCGGACCCGGCGGTTCCAGCTACACGATCACCACAGGAGACCCGGCCGCTGGGAGTGGATCACCGCGCATCTGGCCGGTGTGGTCGGCGGATGCCGACTTGACGGTGACGGACACCTCGGGGTGTGTGTGGACGATGACCGAGGTAATATCTTCGGCGCATCCGCTGTTCGTCTGGTACGCCCCGGATCGGAGCACCGTACGCAACGTGTCCGCAGGCCTCGGCGCGCAGTGGGATGCCATGACCACCGCTCAGCGGCGAGAGGTCGAGCGGGCGGGCCTGGCGCTGCTGGCCAGGGTAGGGCTAGGCCAACCCGAGGACGACCTTTCGGTGGGCGGCAGCTGCGCGTCGGGCGACGACCAGGCGCTGCACTGTGTGTGGGGTATCCCGTTCCCTGGTGTGTGGCAGTGGGCCCTGGTAGTGCGGTATGAAAGTACCCAGGACGGCGCTGCACGTGACTTGACAGTGATATCAGGAACGTCAAGGTTCTGGAAGTTTGCCGACAGCGCCGGCTAACTCTCAACGGGACGGGCGTGCCTCCCAAGACACTGTTCGTAAGGGGAGTGCGCCTTACCCGCCCCTCCCCACCGTCGCTCCTGCTGCTAGGCCGGGTCGGCAGGCTGCTCCACCAAGACGGCTAGGAGAATGATCAGGCAGGAGCGGCAGCGACCCCCGTGGGCGGGGGATCGCGGTGGCTGGCGGGCTGGTGAATTAGCCCGTCGGGATCGGTTCGGGGTCGGTCACCTGCGCCGCCTTGAGCAGGGAGGGCTGACCGGGTGGAGGCTCGTGGAAACACACGGTAGGTGGCGATGTGGTCGGGGTTGTGGTGACCTCGTTTGGTTACTCGCAGGCGTACCTCGTCCCCGGTGTGATGATCGACCGACCGGAACACTGCGACGGGCCGCCCGTTCGAGATCCCCGGTTCTAGCGTCGCGTCCAGTACCTTGGTGGGGGTCATTGGCGCTCCTTTCCCCCCAGCGTACCATAGAGGAGGACATATGTCCCCCTTACCTTGTTGGGTGGCTCGGGTGTGTGAGCATTTGGGCTGGTTGCTCGCCACGGCGGGTAGGGCCTTGTCCCCCTGTTACCTAGATGGCCTGGGGGGTGTTGCCACCCGCCGTGTGAGGGCGCTGTTGACCTCCAATAGAAACATGCAAACTCGTGATAGGGCTAGTTCGTAAGGTGGTTGACGGCAACCGCGCCTGTGGGGCGATCTCGATGGTTCAGTCTACCGAAAGGAGAGGGCCCGGATGAGAGAGCCACAGATCAAGGTGTTTGTCGGGGTGGTGTCAAGGCCGGTTGAAAGTTGCGCGGTTTCGTGGGGGTTGGTTAGTGGGTGATC